>NZ_DASYCH010000008.1:0-14265 GCF_036500295.1 Puia sp.
TGATCCCCATACCGGCAAGCCGTTTCTCGCGGACCTTGACTATAATCATTCCTCCTGGATCGACCTGATCCTTCAACATGTCGCGGGGATCACGCCCCAGGCCTCGGACAGTTTGGTCATCGATCCGGTCGATATGGGGTGGAAATCGTTCGCTGTCAAAAACGTTCGATACCGGGATCACAATCTCGATGTTGAATTTACGCGGGTAAAAGGGATGGTGATCCGGGTGGATGGGGTTGTGAAAGCCAAAACGGCGCGGTTGGAAAAGGTGGTGATTGAGATGTAGTTAATTGCTTTTTTCTCTGATCACGCGAATCTTTTCCAATTCAATAACGTCAACCTGATCTTTAGGTCGATTAACAATTTTCTTATTCGCGATAAGGTGGTTAATATGCAGGAAAGGTACTTTGGCACCTTCAAGATCAGCAACGGACGCCATTTCCAGACATTCAGCAAAAGTAATATTTTCCAAACCCTTCATGGCCGTCATTATATCCAATTCTATTCCCCCACCGATGTAAAAACTCGTCCATCCCGGAACGAATTGCATGGTCTCCAGGGAGACGTAGTCACCATATCCTAATTCTGAAAATGCTTTTCTTAAATGTTTTCGGTTTGCAATAGTATCCTCCAGCCACATATCCAAGTCATCGGTGCTTCTATTAAATCCGTGAAATCGAATCGCAAATCCACCTACCATTATGTACCTAACTCCGTTTTCATTGAGAATTTTCCAAAACTTTATCAATTCGTCATCCAGAATGTCCATATGGTTTATTTATGGATGATTTTGGCTTTTTTGAATAAAGCGTTCTGCCTTAACATCCGAGTGAAAAGCTTTAACTTCTCGATATCGGGACGATAGACATCGCGTATGATCCGTTGTTTTTCGGCATTCGAAATAGATGGGTCATTATTTACACCTGACGCTGTATTTTTTTCAGACATAACGGCGGAGTTTGAAGATCGTTGCACCAATGCAATTTAAACAAATCTGCCCAAATATGCCAGTCTAAACAGCGAATAAGTGGGCGTTAAAGGATAAATAAACAGCTTAAGGTCAATATTTTAGATTGATCCTCCCCCTAATGCGCCTCCAACTCCAACCTCATCGCCGCAGCCGCCGTGCCCGCCGCCCCCGATGAACCCGAAGCCCCCGAACCCGCCGCACCGCCCGAAGCGGCCTCCGCCTTCTTCCTCCGGATCGTCACCAGCACCAGCACGATACAACACCCATTCATGATCGCCAGGAACCGGAACGCATCCATATAACTCACCAGGTAGGTCTGGCGCACCACCGTGCCCTCCAACGCGGCCATCGCCTGCCGCCCCGCCTCATAAACGCTCGTAGCCGTGGAAGAGAAATGTTCCGTCGCCTGCCGCAACCGGATCTGTGTGGGCAGATCGTATTGGGTGATATGGGTGACGAGGCTGGTGCGATTGTAGGCCAGGCGATGCGCAATATAGGTGTTGATCAGCGCGATGCCAAAAGAGCCGCCCATCTGCCGCATCATATTGTTCAGCGCCGCGCCCTGCGGGATATCCTTGGGTTGCAGTTCCGACACGGCCAGCGCGGTCAGCGGGACGATCAGCAGCGCCGCGCCAAGCGCCCGGTAGATCAGCGGCATCGCAAACTGACCGGTGCCCGACTCGAGATTCGAACGCGACAACTGCCAATTGAACAGCGCGGTAAACGCGAAACCCCCAACGACCAGCCATTGCGGCCGCAGCCCCTTCTGCATCATCTTCCCCAGAAACGGCGAGATAAAAGCGCCCATCAACACGCCCGGCATGATCATCAGCCCCGTCTGAAAAGCGGTATACCCGAGGATGCGCTGCGACAGCAACGGGAAGACATAGATGGCGCTGAACAGGCCGAACCCCAGGACGAAGGTCATCACCGCCGACACCGACAGGGTAACGCTGCGCAATACCCGCAGGTTGACGACCGGATGCCGCACCCGCAGCTGCCACCAGATAAAGAAGGTCAACGCCAGCGCCGATACCACTGAGAGAACGATGATATAGTTCGCCGAGAACCAGTCGTCCGTCTCCCCCCGCTCCAGCACGACCTGCAACGCGCCGACCCCGACGCTGAGCAGCACGATGCCCGCCCAGTCGATCGGCTTCCCCTCCTGCGAACGCCTTGAAGGACGTAAATACCTCACACAAAGCACCACCGCCAGCAACCCGATCGGCACATTCACGAAGAAGATCCACGGCCACGACGCGTTGTCGACGATATAGCCGCCCATCACCGGCCCGATCGAGGGCCCGATAATGACGCCCAGCGCAAAGATCCCGCTGGCCATCGCCCGGTCCTTCGGGGGGAAGGTCTCGAAGAGGATCGCCTGCGAGGTCGACAGCAACGCGCCGCCGCCCAGGCCCTGCAGAAAGCGAAAGGCCACCAGTTCCCAAAGACTGGAAGAAAGCCCGCACATCGCCGACGCCGCGGTGAACAGAATGATCGACCCGATATAGTATTGTTTGCGCCCGATCTTCTCCGCGAGAAAACTCGTCATCGGGATCACGATGACATTCGCGATCGCGTAGGACGTGATCACCCACGCCGTGTCCTCCAGCGAAGCGGCGAGGTTGCCGCTCATCGTATTGATCGACACGTTGACGATCGTCGTATCGATAAGTTCTATGATTGCCGAAATGATAACCGTGATCGTAATGATCCACTTCCGAAAGCCAGTCTCCATAACTATTCCCGTTTGTTGCAGCAAGCCGATCGCGTACAGCAAAGGAAAAAAGAGAATCCGACTATAAATTGTCCGGACGGTCAAAAAAAATGTCGAATCAGCTGTAATGTGGGCGTCTCCCGCGGGCCGGGCTCTCTGTCGCGCACGGCGCTCCTGCCGATCCCTGACGCTAAGCCAACCGCTCCAACTGAAACCGCTTCGGTTTCACGTTGTAAGCCCTTTCAAAAAGTCTTGAAAAATGCCCAATATTCGTAAACCCCAACTCATACCCCACCTCCGTCACGGTGCGGCCGCCCTCCGCCAGGAGCTCCCTCGCCCGCTCCATCCGCGCCTGCTGGAAATACTGGTAGATGCTGACGCCAAAGACCTCGCGAAAGGCCTGCTTCAGCTGCGATTCGCTCATCAGCACGCCGCGGGCGAGACTCGCGATCGTCGGCGGCGCGGCGAGATCGCCCGTCAGCAGGTGCCGCGCCTTAAAGACCTTCGCTATCTCTTCGGGATTGTTGCTCTTTACGGGTGCGCCTGTCCGTTTGTTCAGCTGCTCCATCAACAGATACACCAGCTGCTGTGCCCGCACCTGGTAGAAAAGGCGCTGCAGGTTCTTCGCCTCCGGCGGCGTCCGCAACTCACCCAGAATGGACCGCATCGCCGGCGTCACCTGCTCATGAACGAAAAAGGACTCCCCCCTCCTCAGCAACTCCCCCGTAAACACCTCCTCCTCCCCCGCCAGCAAGTCCGCCAGCCGCCGCCGGTCGATCCGCATACAGACGACGTCGCGCTGCGTGTGCGCCGGAAACTCCAGCAAGGCATTGATCGGCTGGGTGTAGATGTTGACGCCCTGGTCATAAGGGAGTTCGGTACCCTGTATATAGGCAGTCTCGGGGACCTCTAGTTGGTAAAAAACGATAAACACGCTCTCATTCAGCTCGTCGGTGGCCTCTTTGATCACCTGCAACGGCACATTGAGCCGGTAAAACTGGAAATTGGCGTGAAAGCCATCCGAGATATCCATCGAGACCAGGCGGCCTTCGCCGATGGAAGCGGGAACCCGCACATTCCGATAACCTGTCCGGAATCCAAGCGTCTGTTCAAACGCGTCCAGCCCGGGATCCCGGCGGCCGGTCTTTATTTTATAGTGGATCAGCATAACGTACCCTCGATAACAATCGAAGTCCGTTATCGTTCACTCCTCCCGCGGCGAATCAACCCCCAGGTTGCATCGGGTCGGTCCCAAGCCGCAACTCCACGTCCGTCTCCGCATAGCCCACGCAGGTCAGCACCAGCCCCTCCGCGATATCGCGCTCCGTCAACACCTCGTTCTTCCTCATCTTCACCCGACCCGAAACGCAACGCGCCACGCAACTGCTGCACACGCCGCCCTTGCAGCTATAGGGAAGGGCGATGCCCTGGTCGAGGGCCGATTGCAGGATCGTCGCGGGCCAGGTGACCGTAAATTCATGGTGCTCTCTGCCCGCCTCGACCACGACCCGCTTCGGCCGCGTATCCGCCAGGACCGGCGGCGGCGCATGATATTCCACCGTAAAATTCTCGCGTTTGATCTGCTCGTCGGCCACGCCCATCCATCGGAGCGTAAAGACCGCCATCCGCATAAACCCCGCCGGCCCGCAGAGAAAAAAATGTTCGTCGCCGCGGATATCTTTCAACATCTCCTGTAATAACCCGTTATTCAACCGCGCTACCGGCGCCACCCCGCTCAGCAGACTCGTCCACTCCAACTTCTCATCCGCCACCAAACGACCCAACTCGGAAGCAAACGGGATACTCGCCTCGTCGCGATTCTGCGTGATCAGCACCATCCGCGCCTGCGCCATGCCGCGCGATCCCGGCCGCCCAAACGCCGCCGCCTTGATCAGACTAAACACCGGCACCATCCCACTCCCCGCCGCCAGAAAAACCAGCGTCCCCGCAAACCCCTCCGCCAAGGCAAATAGGCCCGCCGGCGGCAGACTCCGCAACACATCGCCAACGGCCAGATGATCGATCAGCTGTCTCGACACCTCGCCATTCGTCACGCGCTTCACGGTTATCGCCGGAAATTCGTCCACCCCCGGTGTCGACGAAAAAGAATAGCTGCGCCGCAGCTCACGGCCGCGCCCCCGCGCCGCGCCGTCTCCGCCGTTCCCCCCGAACAAAAGCGTCAGGAACTGCCCCGCGCGATATTCCAGCGGCAACCCGTCCCGACGCCTGAGAGCGATGGTCACCATCTCCGTCGCCTCGCGGCGGATAGCAACTACCTGTAATTCGATCGTCGTCATTCGGCAATCTACGTCAATAATTCTTCCATCTCCTTATCCCCCTTCCGCCGCGCCCACTCTACCGGACGGGCCCAGGGGCGATCCGCGGGCGCGTGGAGATCGGCGCCTTGTTCCACCAACCAGCGCACCATCTCCTTCTGACCCAGCCTTGCGGCCCAGCCCAGCGGGGTCGAGGCCCATTCGGCTTCCACGGCATCCAGCTCCGCGCCGAATTCCAGCAACACCGCCGCCACATCGATCTTGCCCTTCGCCACGGCACGATGCAGCATCGTAATGCCAAGCCAGTTGCGCAGCCGCGGGTTCAGCCCCCGCTCCAGCAGCCAGCGCGCCTGTTCCCCCGAAGCAAAGGTCGCCGAGTCCCACCAGGCCGCGGACAATATCGTCTGGCGGCGCAAAATATCGGGCTGATGCCGAAGGATCAATTCGAGGGACGACTGCCAGCCTTCACTGATCGCCTTGCGCAAAAAAGGCTCCATGGAGGCCGAAGGGTCCGCAGCCAATCGTTCCGCCACCACCGACTCATCCGCCTCGTAGGCGATAATTTCCGGCTCGCGCTTTGTCACATGCGCCGTGATCAGGTGGATCAGTTCTGTTGACGCCCGCGCAGCCTTCGCCATATGCAACACATCGCCCGAGGACTCCACCATTGCGTTCGCGTCGGCGCCCTGTTCCAGCAACAGCTTCGCCACCGCATAATGTCTCCCGGCCACCGCCGAATGCAGGGCCTTGCCCCAGGGGGCGATCCCCGGCTCGGGTTGGTTGGGGTCGGCGCCACGCGCGAGCAGCAACTTTACGATCTCCAGATGGCCGTTCGCCGCGGCATTGCTCAGGGGCAACCCGCTATAGTAGCCCACGTGATCCGGCAGCCGCGTCGCGAGTCCGGGGTCGGCATCCAGCAGCTCCTTGACCCGCTGATACCAGCCGATCTTCGCCGCCACCGAAATATCACAATACGCGCCCCGCGCGATCAGCCAGCCCAGTAGCATTTGATGCGATTGCAACCCCGTCGCCGGGAGGTCGCGATACCAGCTGCGGTAATGATAGTCTCCATTGGTCAGGTCCAGCGGCCGGGCCCCGTCGGGCCGCCGCGCCATGAGGTCCGCACCCCGCGACAAGAGGTAGTCGATGAGGTCGATCTGCCGCGTCAGCACCGCCCAGTGGATCGGCTGATTTCCCCGATGGTCCGCGGCGTGCACCAGCGCGTCCCCGCCGCTGTCGGGCAACTCCGCCTCGCGCCCTTCAAGCCGTACCACCTCGCGCCCTTCGAGCAATTCCTTCACGCGCGGCAGGTCAAAATCCCGGATGGCGGCCGCGATCGTTTCGCCCTCGGGCCGGATATGAAAATGCTCGCGTACCCAGTTGGCCAAAAACGTCGCCAGCTCGCCGTATCCGCGCATCGCAGCCGCCTGCCACACCGGCTCCTCGAAGTCGAACACGGCCTCGACACCGCAATCCAGCAGATATTTCACCACCTCGATCCGGTTCTCGCGCACGGCGAAGTGCATCGGGGTGAAATACTCGAGTGTGCATCGGAGTAATGCCGGATCACGCGCTGCTAACGTCTTCACCGTCGCCAGATCGCCATTCATCGCGGCCACCAGCATCGCCCATACGTCGACACCACGGCCCCGGCTCCACGGCAGATACTCTTCCGTCTTCAACGCCTCCGGCTGCTGCATTCCCCGAGGCAATGCCGGGCCTTCATCCTGCGGAATACTGATCTTGCTCATACCTAAATGTACCGATTAGTAAACTGGTTAATATCCGCATACCACCCGCCAAATTCAAGGAAGCAGTCATGCTCTGATAATCAATACATTTAACCATAATTTATTACCATGCGCATCATCGCCTTGCTTGTCATTTTACTCCCCCTTCTCGCCGACGCCCAAACCAACTGGAACAAGGACGGCAACAGTTATACCACCATCGAAGAAAACGCCATCGTCGAAGTCACGCTTCCGGCGATGACAAAGACGACACTTGTTTCTGCCGAACAACTTGCGCCGCTCGGCCTTCGCCAACGCGAAGGCAACCGCGCCGTAGGCGGCGGCCGCCGGGGCGGCGGCGGCGGCGCCTTCCAATACCAACTCAGTGACGACAAACAAAAAGTCCTGATCTATACGAAACCCGTTCGCGTCTATCACAACACCTTCTACACCTGCTGGGTGTACGACCGAGGGAACAACACGCTGACCCCGGTCGCCAAAAACCTCCCGGCCCCCAAGCCCGGCACCGATCTCCTCCCCGTTTCGGTCTACGGCCACGGTATCCTCAACGCCAAGCTCTCCCCCGACGGCAAGAAACTCGCTTACGTTTACGATAACAATATTTACCTGGAAGACCTCGCCTCTCACGAGACGACGACCCTCACCACCGACGGCAACGACAAAAAACTCAACGGCTGGTTCGACTACGCCTACAGCGAAGAGCTCTACACCATCGACGGCTTCCGCTGGAGCCCCGACAGCAGATCGATCGCCTACTGGCAGATGGATCTCGCCAAGGTGGGCATCTTCTATATGATCAACAACACCGACAGCATCTATCCCAAGATCGTCCCCATCCCCTTCTCCAAGGTCGGTGAACCCATCTCCGAAGCCCATATCGGCGTCGTCCCGATCGACAGCAAACAAACGAAATGGATGAACATCGAAGGCGATCCGGGGAAACACTATCTCCCGCGCATGGAATGGACGCCCGATGGCAGCCACCTCATCGTCCAGCAGCTGAACCGCGCACAAAACCATAGCAATCTCGTCCTCTGCGACCCCACCTCCGGCGCGGCAAAGACCATTTATAGCGAAGCAGACGACGCATGGATCGATATCCAACCCTTCTGGGCACACTCCGGCGCCATCGGCTGGGACTGGCTCGACAACGGCAAAGCCTTCCTCTGGGCCAGCGAAAAGGACGGCTGGCGTCATCTCTATAAGATCACGCTCGAAGGGCAGGAGACCCTGCTGACAAAGGGCGATTTCGACGTCACCAGCATCAACGGCTGGGACGAAAAGAACGGCATCCTCTATTTCGGCGCCTCACCCACCAACGCCACCCAGCGTTACCTCTACAGATCCTCCTTCAAAAAACCAACCGCCGCCCCGGTCCGCGTCACCCCCGAAAACCTCGCCGGCACCAACAGCTACAGCCTCTCGCCAAACGGCCGCTGGGCGCAGCATACCTTCATGAGCCATCTCTATTCGCCGGCGACGGAGTGGATCTCGCTTCCCGACAGCAAGCCACTGGACCCCAATACCGCCGTCGCACAACATCTCACGCCCACCGAACACGGTAAGCAAGAGACGTTCTTCCAGATAACTACGGCTGACGGCGTGAGCATGGATGGCTGGGTCGTCAAGCCCGCCAATTTCGACTCCACCAAAAAATACCCCGTCGTATTCTATACCTACTCCGAACCCGCCGGCGCCTCCGTCACCGACGTGCCCGCCCGCAACGGGTTCTTCAATATCGAGGATGGCTATATCGCTGTTTCGGTGGAAGGCCGCGGCACCCCCGTTCCAAAGGGCCGGGCCTGGCGTAAAAGCATCTACAAGTCGGTGGGTTGGATCAACGTGAACGACCAGGCGGCCGCTGCCCGGGAGATCCTCAAATGGCCCTTCGTCGATAAGGATCGCGTAGCCGTATACGGTAGCAGCGGCGGCGGCTCCACCACGCAGAACCTGCTGTTCCGGTATCCCGATATTTATAAGGTCGGC
Source organism: Puia sp. (assembly GCF_036500295.1). Lineage (NCBI taxonomy): Bacteria > Pseudomonadati > Bacteroidota > Chitinophagia > Chitinophagales > Chitinophagaceae > Puia > Puia sp. The sequence continues at coordinate 8,701 of NZ_DASYCH010000008.1, forward strand.
CTGGCCAGTGCGGGCGTACCAAATCAACTTATCTATAACACGATCTATGAGGAGCGTTTCATGGGCGTCCTCCCCGAGAACCGCGACGCGTATCTCAAATGCAATCCCCTCACCTATGCCAAGGGTCTCCAGGGCCACCTGCTGATCATGCACGGCACCGGTGACCACAACGTAAATTATCAGGGCGAGGAAATGTTGCTGAACGAACTGATCAAATACAACCGCCAGTTCAAATTCATGCCCTATCCCAACCGGACCCACGGCATCACCGAAGGCGAAGGGACGATCGAGCATAAGACGACGATGATGCATAACTTCCTGTATCAGTATTGCCCGCCCGGCGGCCGTTAACTCCGCAAGTTCCGGGTTTTATCGGCCGGTGCATGGCGGTAATTTTATCTCCTAAAAATTACCGCCATGCATCAAATAGCCGAACCTTCCATTCTCTATTTCGGAACGCCGGTCGTGCTCATCAGCACACTGAACGGCAACGGATCACCCAATCTCGCGCCCATCTCCTCCATCTTCTGGCTCGGTTGGCGTTGCATCATCGGCATCTCCGCTTTCTCAAAAACGACTGAAAATCTTCTTCGAACCCGCGAAGGGGTACTGAATCTGCCTTCCGTCGATCAGGCGACACCCGTCAACGCCCTGGCGCTGACCACGGGTTCCAATCCCGTGCCCGAAGGCAAACAAAAGAAAGGCTATCGCTACGAACCCAATAAATTCGAGCTGGCGGGACTGACGCCCGTGAAGGCAGAAACCGTTCAGGCGCCGCGCGTACTCGAATGCCCGGTGCAAATGGAGGTAGTGGTGGAAGACGTTCACTCCCTGGCAGCGCGGCAGGCAGAGCAACGAGGCCGTATCCTTACCCTCGAATTAAGAGTGCAGCGCATCCACCTGGAGCAATCCATCCTCATGGAGGGCCATCCTAACCGCGTAGATCCTGATAAGTGGCGGCCACTGATCATGAGCTTCCAGGAATTCTATGGGCTGGGGGGCAAGGTACACAGCAGCAGATTGGGCACGATCCCCGAGTCGGAATACCGGACCCCGGACATCCAACGGGCAAGGACGGCGTGATTGTATTACCGTTCACGGGCTGTATCATAACCGAACACCGCACCCCCGCAAACCGCCCCTAACCTACTGTCCCTCAGCCAACGATCACTCCGGCACCATATTCGCAGCGGTCAATCCAAATCCCTTCAGATGTTCAAGACTTATTTCACCCTCGCGGTCCGTCACCTCCGCAAGAACCGGGGCTACACCGCTATCAATATTGCCGGGCTCAGCATCGGCATGGCCATCGCCCTGGTCATCGGCCTCTGGATCACCGACGAGATGTCGTTTGACCACTATGCGCCCAACCACAGCCGGCTTGCCAGGGGGATGCTGAACATGCGCCTCAACAACGCCGTCACAAAAGACCAGTTCTTCACCGGCGAGGTTGTCATGGTGCCCCTCGGCAACACCTATCACGCGCAATACAAAGATCTCTTTTCCCGCGTCGCCCTGTCCCATGGCGGCGGCAACCGTCTCTTCCACTACGGTGACAAAACCCTCACCGGCAACGGCCTCGTGGCGGAATCCGATCTTCCCGGCATGTTTGGCTTCCGGATGCTCAACGGCAGCAGCGACGCCACGAAGGACCCCTCTACTATGCTCATCGACCAGTCCCTGGCCACTGCCCTTTTTGGAAAGGAAAACCCGGTGGGCAAGATCGTAAAAATCGATAACAGCCTCGACGTTCGCGTCGGCGGCACCTATGCCGATCTGCCAAAGAACACGACCTTCTACGGCACTAAGGCCGTCCTGCCTTACGGCAACAATGTGAACAGTTATTTTCGCAACAATACCAGCTGGCAGGACCATAACAGCCAGGTTTGGGTGGAGTTGGCCCCGGGGATCACCGCCGAACAGGCTACGGCCCGGGTAAAAAGCCTGCCCACCCCCTACGAAAAGGATTTTCACGAAGAGGCTTTTATCTATCCGCTGGACAAAGCCTATCTCTATAACGAATTTGCCTTCAACAAACCCGCCGGCGGCCGCATCACCTTCGTCTGGCTCTTTGGCATCATCGGCGGTTTTGTCCTGCTGCTCGCCTGTATCAATTTTATGAACCTGAGCACGGCCCGCAGCGAAAAACGCGCGAAAGAGGTGGGCATCCGCAAGACCATCGGGTCATTGCGGATCCAACTGATCACCCAGTTTCTGAGTGAGTCCGTGTTGCTGGCGGTCATCGCCCTCTTCTTCGCCCTGATCTTTGTGCAGTTGTCCCTGCCTTTTTTCAACGAACTCGCCGCCAAACAAATGACCGTTCCCTGGACGAACCCGGTCTTTATCGCCGCCATGCTGGGCTTCACGCTGTTCACGGGTCTGCTTGCGGGCTCCTATCCGGCCTTCTACCTCTCGGCCTTCCGTCCGGTGAAGGTGTTAAAAGGGGACCTGACAAGGTCCCGAACGAGGTCAGAGCGAGGGACGATGCTCTGGCCGAAGTTCTTCAAGACCGGCAGAGCGGGTTCGCTTCCGCGCCAGGTCCTGGTCGTCCTGCAGTTTACCGTCTCGCTGACGCTGATCATCGGGACCACGATCGTCTTCCGGCAGATCCTGTACACGAAAGATCGCCCCGTAGGGTATACCCGCGACGGACTCTTCACGGTGGACATGAACACCCCCGATATCAATACCCACTACGAAGCCCTCCGTGCCCAACTCATTCAACAAGGTCTCGCCGCCAATGTCGCCGCCTCCAATATGACCCCCACCGACTTCAACAACGGCAACACCCTCGACTGGGCCGGCAAACGCCCCGACCAGAACACCATCGGCTTCAACAATGTCAATATTACACCGGACTATGGCCGGACTATCGGCTGGAACATCATCCGTGGCCGCGACCTGTCCCGCGACTTCGTCACCGACAGCAACGCCTGCATCCTCAACGAGAAAGCCGTCCGGTCCATCGGTTTCAAAGAGCCGGTCGGCCAGGTGGTAAAACTATTCGGACAGCCTTACACGGTAGTCGGCGTTTGCGCCAACATGGTCGTTAACAACCCCTACGATACCGCCCAAAATGCGGTCTTCGTCGGCGGACAATATACCGGGGTGATGATCGTAAGGATCAAACCGGGAAGCGATGCGCACAAGACCCTTGCCGCGATGAAACCGGTCTTTGCAAAATACAATCCTTCGAGTCCCTTTATCTATAAATTCGTCAACGAATCCTACGCTGCCAAATTCGAATCGGAGGAACGCATCGGCAACCTCGCCGCGGTGTTCACCGGTTTGGCCATCTTTATCTCCTGTCTCGGGCTCTTTGGCCTGGCGGCCTTTGTCGCGGAGCAACGCACCAAGGAGATCGGCGTGCGCAAGGTCCTCGGCGCGGGCATCCTCAATCTCTGGGGCCTGCTCTCGAAAGACTTCCTCAAACTCACGGGCCTCTCCATCTTTATCTCCATCCCGCTCGCGTACTACGGGATGGACAAATGGATCCAGGGCTATCTCTATCACGCGCCGATGTCGTGGTGGATCTTTGCCGCGGCCGGCGCGGGGCTTATCGGGATCACCCTGCTGACGGTCAGTTATCAGTCCTTGAAGGCCGCCCTCGTGAACCCCGTGAAGAGCCTGAGATCCGAATAAACCGCGGCCCCGCCCCCTGGGCGGGGCCGCACAACTGGCGATCTATGATAAAAAACTATCTCATCCTCGCCTGGCGCCACCTCGGCCGGAGTAAGAGCTCGGCCGCCATCAATATCTTCGGCCTCGCCACCGGCATCGCCATCACGCTCCTCATCGGGCTGTGGATCGCCGACGAGCTCTCCTTCGATCACTACGCGCCCGACCATGCCCGTGTTGCCCAGGCCATGACCAACGCGCCCTTCGATGGCCGGCTCGCCACCGACGATTATGTCTGTATGCCCATGGGTCAGACGTTGCGCGACCGGTACAGCGATCTCTTCTCCAGGACCGCGCTGGTATGCAACCACGGGAACCGCATCTTCGCATATGCCAACACCCAACTCAGCGCGGAATGTCTTTATGCGCAATACCAGCTGGCTGAACTATTCGGCTTTCGGATCCTGAAAGGCGCCGTCGCCTCGGCAAGCGATCCTTCCACCGCGTTGATCAGCCAATCCCTGGCCACGGCGCTCTTCGGAACCACCGACCCCATCGGCAAGAACATCAAAGTCGATAACCATATCGGCCTGGCCATCGGCGCCGTCTATGCCGACCTTCCGGCCAACACCAGCTTCCATGGCGTCAAGGCCATCCTGCCCTGGTACAACAACGCCAACAGCTATCACAACAGCGAGTCCGGCTGGGACAACAGCAACGGTCATCTCTATGTACAGCTGGCGCCCGGCGTCACCGCCGGGCAGGCCTCCGCCCGCATCAACAATCTCTTCCGGTCCCGTGACCCCAAGGCAAAACAGGAAGCGTTTATCTATCCGATGGACCGCGTTCGCCTCCATGGGGAGTTCACGGACGGTAAACCTTCCGGCGGCCGCATCCGTTTTGTCCAGCTGTTCGGCCTCATCGGCGCCTTCGTCCTCCTCCTGGCCTGCATCAATTTCATGAACCTCTCCACGGCCCGCAGCGAACGCCAGGCCAAAGAGGTCGGCATCCGAAAGACCATCGGCTCGTTGCGCAGCCAGATTGTCACGCAGTTTCTCGCCGAATCGGTCCTTGTCACCTTTATCGCGCTGGCCGTCGCGCTCCTCCTCGTCGAAGCCGCCCTGCCTTCGTTCAACGGCCTTGCTGCAAAAGACATTCAGATCCCCTGGACCAACCCCTGGTTCGCCACGATCCTCATCACCTTCACCCTCTTCACCGGCCTCGTCGCCGGGAGCTACCCGGCCTTCTATCTCTCCCATTTTCGGCCCGTAGAGGTGCTGACCCGCCGGTTCAAAGCCGGCCGTTATCCCACCATCGCCCGCCAGGTGCTCGTCGTGTTGCAATTCACCGTCTCGCTCACGCTCGTCATCGGCACCATCGTCGTCTATGCGCAGATCCAGTATGCGAAAGACCGGCCCGTCGGCTATAACCGCGACGGCCTGATCACCGTCGACATGAATACTCCCGAACTAAAGAATAACTACGACGCGCTAAGCGCCGACCTTACCGGCAGCGGGTGGGTGCAGGGAGTGGCCGCCTCGTCCATGGATATCAACGATTTTGACAATAACACCGTTCCTTCCTGGCGCGGCAAGCGGGCCGACATGCCGGCGTACTTTTTTCATCCCGTCGTGGTCACGCGGGAATTCGGTGCCACCATCGGCTGGACCATCCTGCAGGGCCGGGATTTTTCCCCGCAGTATGGCACCGACAGCAGCGCCGTGATCCTCAACGAGGCCGCCGTAGCCCTCATCGGCATCAAAAATATCGTCGGGGAGATCATCACCTTCAATGATCACGAGTTCCACGTCATCGGCATCGCGAAGAACATGATCTCCAATTCGCCCTATGACCGCATCGACCCCACGGCCTTTCTCGGCAGCGGCTACCACAGCGTGATCACGCTTCGTCTTCGTCCCGGCGCCCCGGCTCACACCGCGCTGAGCC
>NZ_DASYCH010000009.1:0-115769 GCF_036500295.1 Puia sp.
ATACCGGCACCACGGAGATCTTCGACCCCGCCACCTATCATTTTACCTATTCCGGCAGCCTCCATATCCCGCGCTGCGGGCAGACCGCCACGCTTCTTGCCGGCGGAAAAGAACTGCTGATCACCGGCGGGAACAACGACAGACCCCGGTTGGCCAGCGCCGAACTGTATAACGTCGCCACGAGTCAGTGGACCCAGCTTCCCGACATGCGGGCCGGCCGCGAAGGCCACCAGGCCGTACTCCTGAACAATGGAAAGGTCCTGATCATCGGCGGCAGCGGCGACCCTACAAAAGCAACGGAACTCTATAACCCGGCCACGCGGAAATTTGAAAGTGGCCCGACCCCGCCCCTCGATCTGGCCAACACCCTCGCTGTTCCGCTCGCCGATGGCCGCATCCTGCTGGCCGGTGGCAGGGACGGCCGGAAGCTCACCCCGACAGCCATGGTCTATGATGCGGCGACCAACCGGTTCACCCGGGTAGGCGATCTGGTGACGGCCCGCTACAAATGCGCCGCTGCGAATTTGCCCGATGGCCGGTCGCTGATCATCGGCGGCAGCGATGAACGGGACTGGAAGGGGAAACTCCGCAGCACGGAACTCTTCGACCCCAAGACAAACACCTTCTCAAAAGGTCCCGAACTTAATTTCGAACGGTTTAAACTGACCCATGCCGTCATCACGATGAAAAGCGGTGATCTGCTGGTCGCCGGTGGGGACCAGCACCTGGAACAATGGCGTCCCTCGACCGGCCGCTTCACCGTCGTAGGGGCCTTTGATCAACCCTGTTATTACTCCACGGCAACGCTGTTGCCTTCGGGGCAGGTGCTGATGGCGGGTGGGTATGGGAATGATGCGCAATGCGTCGCCAAGGCCTGGGTGTACGTGCCCTGACCGGCCGCGGCCGGACGCAAATCTCTAATTGACGATGATGCCCTTTTGATCGAGCAGTTGATAGATGCTGGTGCGGATCTCGCCCGTAGTGTATGGTGTTTTTGTGATATCCTTTATCCAGAAATAGACCTTCAGCTCTTCGGTCTTTGAGGTCAGGGTATTGATCATGACCTCCGGATCGCGGCGATCGAGCACGTTGGGATGTTTTTTCACGACGTCGCGGATAGCTTTGGGATCGAGGGCCCCGGGATGCGTGGGTTTCTCGATGGTGAAACTCAGGGCCAGCCGGACATGGTTGTTGCTGAGGGTCCAGTTGACGATATGATTGGACAGTACGTCGCCATTGGGAATGATCACCTCCGCACCGTCGTCGGTCAGCAGGGTGCTGCTCCGGATGCCGATCTCTTTCACCCGGCCGCGTTTGTCGCCGACCTCCACCGTATCGCCGATGCGCACCGGGCGATCGAAGATCAGGATGATACCCGACACAAAGTTGTTGACGATATTTTGGAGACCCAGGCCGACGCCGACGCCGAGGGCCCCCAGGATGACGGTGATCCGATCGACAGAAAGTCCCGATGCGGCAACGGCCAGCAGAAAGCCGCCGATCAGCAGGACGAGCCGGGTGATTAGCAAGCGCGAACGCTGACCACGGTCATCCATAGCCGCGTCGTCCCCGGTGTCGCCGAAGAAATAGGCGATGAAACGCTGCAGGAAGTTGGCGAGCCAGATGATGCCGAGGAAGAGAACGAGTCCGCCAAGCGTGAAGGAAAAGCTGCCGACCGAGCGGGAGTGGCCAAAGAAATCCGTCGGCCAGTCGTTGAGGGCGTCGAACAGGTTCAGGTTGGTGGTGAAAACGATGAGCCAGAGAACGATGGCCAGCAGCAGGACAAACCGGTTCAGCGATTTCGAGACCGCGGCGAGATCAAAGTTCTCGGGATAACCCTTGCGTACCCGGCTGCTGACGATCTGCAACAGAAAGGTCTCCACCACGAGCCTGAGAAATACGGCGAGCGACACCGTCTGGGCAAAGGTATAGACGGCCGTTGCGCCGAATATCTGGGACAGCGTCACCCGCCCGAAGATATTGCAAACCACGGCCAGCAGGTTGAGCAGTAGGTAGAGACCGGCCGCCGCATAGATAAAGCGCAGCCGGCCGCCCAATTTCCGCTTGCCGAAAAGATAGAAGGAGGCGAAGGCGAGTGAGGCGAGGTCGACAAAGAGTTCGGCCCAGCGTTGCATGGCGAAGGGCAGTCCGAGGATGCGGATGACGGGCAATAGCAGGAAGAGGATCAGAAAAGTGCACCAGCCATAGAAGAGAAAGCGGGAAAGATGCTTTTTCAGGATAAAGCTAAGCACGATCATGAGCAGAAACTCGATGGATTCGATATAGATGGCCGGCGCATGAAGGTCGAATAGGGGCGCGAGGCTAAGGACGAAGACCAGCGCGCCGGCGACGGGATGGGGGTTGACAAAAGAAAAATGGTACTCGTCGAGGGCGGGAAGTTTACTCATCCGGCGAAGAGTATGGAAGTTGTACCAGACCCAGAAATAGAAGGCGATGCCGGTGAAGAGCAGCCAGAGGCGGTTGGTCCGGTTGTTGTCGAAATAGAATCTGGCCAGCTGCCGTTCGCTGTCGACCGATCGCTGGAAGTTCGCGCGGGAAAAACTGCTGGGATTGGCCGACCGGGGCTCCCAGATATATCTTCGTTCTTTGCCGAAGGCGCGGGAGCCGACGGCTTTCAGGGCCTGGTCTACGCGGTAGCTGAGATCGGTGATGGTGATCGCATGCGCCGAAGCCTCGGACTTCAGCGAGTTGACATAGTTACCGTTCAGCGCGACGAGGCTGTCCACCTGCCGCCATTTGGTCTTTAGCTGTTGCAGCTGCAGCTGAAAAGTATCTTTTAAGGCCGTGTCGCGGAAGATATGGAGGATCAGGGTATCCTTGCGGAGATCGGCAATTTCCTTCCGGATGCCGTCGAGAGCGGTGTCATATTGATTGAGATAACGCGCATAACCCCGGATATTCTTGTCGAGGGCATCCAATAACGTATTGAACATCTGCAAGTTACGGATATTCAACGTGCGATCGCTTTGCGACATCCTATCCTTCAGGATGTCCAGTGCGGAGTCTTCCAGGTCCAGTTTATTATCGATCTCCGGCAGCCGGACAAAGGATTCCGTAACGATCGGCACCCGGTTGAGGGTCTGGTACACCCGTTCCAGGTCCTCGGCATAGTCGCTGGTGGTAGGCAGATCTTTTGTGGTAAAAAGCGTGGAGTCGAATTTGCGCCGGACATGCTTGAATGCCTCGCGGTAGATCTCGCTCTTTCTTCGGGTGGGCTTTGCCGAGTCGGTCTTTTGCGAGTTTGCCTTTGCCGAGTCGAGCTTTTGTGCTGCCGGTTTTGGCGGCGGCACCTTTATAGTATCCTGCGCATGCAGGATCCCGATGGTCCAAATGCTTGCCGCCAGAAGAAAGAGGTGTTTCATAGCATCATATCTAGTGTGTTGGCCATTTTCCGGTACCGGAATGAGTCGATCACGTAGAACGTTCCCATAATGATGCCAAAACAGCCGATGATCAGCGTAATACTTGTTGCCCGGGCAAACGGACTGAAGAGAAGCAGGGCTCCGAAGAGGAAGAAGATCATCCCGATGAAGATGATGAATCCCCATCTTCCCAGGCGGCGACGGAGGAACAAGGCCGCGAGTATCTTTAATAACCCGACGAGGAAGAGCCAGCTACCGATAAAATAGGGTAGGGCGATAAAGGCGAGCAGCGGGTTCAGCAGGAACAGGATGCCAAAGAAAAGATGGAGGATGCTTTCGGCCTGTAACCAGTTGCGTTGCTGTGGCCGCATCGGGCGGATAATGATCATCGCCAGGAGCAGTCCGCCGTTTAGCAGGAGACCGATGCCGGCGAATTTCGTCAGCTTTACATAACTGCTCATCGGATTAATAAAGGCAAGAACACCGACGCTTATAAAAACGACGCCGGCGATAAAGAGCAGTCCCCAGGTGGCAAAATTCTTGGCAGGAGAAGACATGCAGCAATATACGCAGAATCAGCTTTTTATTAAAAATATACCCAAAAGATACCCTTAGACGGAGCGAAAATTATCCAAAAAAGCTTGCAAGGCTCAAAATCGAACACTATTTTTACATCATCGACAGCACGCAACTCCAATCTCCCCGAGAAACCAGCGTCGTACCCAATCTCCCTCGAAACACCTTTTCTTTCTTCCTTTCTTCCAATGACTATGAGCTACCCCCAATAGCGTAATTCCTTTTTATACATAGTCTTCAATCACCAAAATCGTACCCAGTTATGAAAGCTCTTATCAGCATCACCGTTCTCGTTGCCATCGTTTTTACCTACATCGTCAGCGCCTCTTTTTATGTTCAGGGCGAACTGATCCTGGCTTACTCCCTGATCCTCGTTTCCATCGCTTCTTTTGTTCTCTGGATCAAGTCGAATGACTTGCTCAAAACGCTGGCAAAGGCTTAATGCCTGCTTTGTTTCACGGTTGATAGTTCATGTTCTTGCTTCTTGCTTCTTAGTTGTTGCTTCTTTGTTTCCTGGAATGCTTCTTTTCTCTAACACCGCAAAATCACAAAAATGAAAAAGTTCGTTGCTTTTCTGACGCTGCCCGTTATCTTCCTGCTTTGTTTCTTCGCCGCAAAACTTTACATTAACGACCAGTATTTCGCTGCCTACACGCTGGTGGCCACCTGGTTCTTCTCCTTCATCTTCTGGATCCAGAACGTCGGCCAGCTGTTTAATAAGCCGGCGGTAGTCGTTCCGGCGGTTCCGAGGGCGTATATCAGCAATAAGAAAGTTGCTTAATCGACAATTTGATCAAGAATAAGGCCTGCCTTATGTAAATAATTTCGGGCCTGCTGGTGGATTCTCTTTTTTTGCTTTACAATTTCAGATTATGAAAAAAGCAAAACAGGAGGATCCTATCAGTGTTATCGAAAGCGAGGACGGCATCGACAGAGCCGGCTTTATAAAATGTATGGCCTGGGCCGGTACAGGCGTGTTATGGATGTTATCCGGCGGCGGGCTCAAATCCTACGGGATGAGCCAGTTGCTCGACAAGGACACCGGCAGGCTCAAACCGGGCATCTCCCTTCCCAAGGCGGATTTCAGTTTTGTTCAGATCAGCGACAGTCATATCGGGTTCAACAAAGCCGCCAACCCGGATGTGATGGGCACGCTCCAGGCGGCCATCGACAAGATCAACGGCCTTCCCACGGCCCCTTCTTTTGTCCTGCACACCGGCGATCTGTCGCATCTTTCCCAGAAGGATGAGTTCGATGCCCTCGACCAGTCGCTGAAAAATATAAAGACCGACCGCATCTTTTATGTCCCGGGTGAGCATGATGTCCTCAACGACGGCGGGAAATCCTATCTCGAACGGTATGGAAAGGGCACCAAGGGTCAGGGCTGGTACAGCTTTGATAAAGAGGGCGTCCACTTCATCGGCCTCAACAATGTCTTCGACACTTCCGAAGGCGGCCTTGGCTCGCTTGGCGCCGATCAGCTCGCGTGGCTGGCGGATGATCTGAAAGGGCTGTCGAACAGCACGCCCATCGTCGTGTTTGCGCATATCCCGCTTTGGGCTGTTTATCCGCAATGGGGGTGGGGGACCAGAGACAGTGAGCAGGCGCTTTCGCTGCTCAGGCGGTTTGGCTCGGTGTCGGTCCTCAACGGACATATCCATCAGACGATGTTGAAGGTGGAGGGCAATATCACGTTCCACACCGCGACTTCTACGGCATTCCCGCAGCCAAAGCCCGGAACGGCGCCCGCGCCCGGACCGATGAAGGTGCCGGCGGAACAGCTGCGTGGGTTGCTTGGGCTTACTTCGGTCGTTTACCAGGAACATGCCAGCTCGCTGGCGATCACGGATACGGCGTTAATTACGGCGCCATGAACAAATACATCGTCCTTCTTTTGAGCCTCTTCATTGCCCGGCAGGGTGTGGCTCAATACCAGCCGCAGGGATCGGGGTCTTCGGTGCAGTTCAAAATAAAGAACCTCGGCTTCAATGTCACGGGATCGCTGAGCGGTCTTGCGGGAAAGATCGTGTTCGATCCTGCCAAACCGGAGGAAGCCAGCTTCGACGTTTCGGTCGACGCCAGTACGATCAACACGGATAACAATATGCGCGATGAGCACCTACGGGCGGAGACTTACTTTGACGTGTCGCATTACCCGCGGATCCGGCTGGTGTCGGACAGGATCACCCAACAAAAAAAGGGAACTTATCTTTTTACCGGTCAGCTCGCGCTGAAAAATCATCAAAAGGAGATCTCCTTTCCTTTTATGGTCACGGAAGCCGCCGGTGTTTACCGGTTTCAGGGAAGTTTTGTGATCAGCAGAAAAGACTTCGAGATCGGGGGTTTCAGCACGATATCGGATCAGTTGGAGGTCACGCTGGACGTGACGGCAAAATAAAATCAATCGGGTTTTAAATAAGAATCAACATGCTTGTAAATAAAAGGACAAGAGTGGTCACGGGTTTGGCGGTCGCGGTGACGATCGCTTCGATAACGGCCGGCTGGGCGAAGCCCGACAGCGAATTCGTGAATTTGAAGGTTCTTCCGAAGGATGTCTCTTCGAAGATCCTGCAACATATTATGATCGATGAGTTTGAAGATGGTCTTGGCGTAAACTGCGCCTTCTGTCATGCGGAGCAAAAGGGTTCGCATAAACTGGATTATGTCAGTGATGCGAAGCCTGAAAAGCAGATTGCGCGGAGTATGATGCGCATGACGTTGAAGCTGAACGCCAGGTATTTTCAGGTGCACCGGCCGGGGTTGGGGGACCCCGGTCTGGTGGTCACCTGTACGACTTGTCATAATGGTAAGCCGATGCCGGGGGAGTGAGGCCTTGCGGGGGCGGACCTTGCCGGGGAACGAGGGCTTTACGGGGAGAAAAGCTGCGAGATCTTATTGGGGCGGTGCGGGTGGTGGCGCCGGCGGGGTTGGGTCGCGATTGAGGATCAGGTCGAATCCGAGTCCGCTGCTGCCTTCTCCGCGGCCGGTCGTTTTGCGTGCGCCGAACCAGACGAATACCTTCCCATTTGCCCAGCGCGTTCGTTTGAAGCCCTGGGCGACGATGATGCCCGAGCGCGGCACTTCTTCTTCGTGGATGAAATAGGCTTTTTTATCGGGAAGACCTTCCTGTAACAGGGCGGTGCGTGGCCGGACCTTGTCGGGCTTTGGGGAGGGGTTATTCTCCAGGATCCTCGGCATGGCGGCCCTTTGCAATTGTACCTCCCGGTTGCTACCATCGACATGCGTTGGGATAAAGGGTATCCAGTTTTCAGGAACGGTATTCATGATCTCGTAGCGGATCTTTGCCACCTCGTCGCCGTCTGCAACCGGCGGTTCAGGCGGTGGCACTACTCCGAGGTCGTCGATCTGTTTTTGCAGCAGCCCGAAATATTCCGCCGCGGCGCCAAAGCCCGATTTGCTCCAGCCGCTTGGCAGAGGGATGATGGTCTCTACGCCCCAGACCATATTGGCTACCTCGTCGCGGATGAAAAGCACTTCTTCCATGGATGGACTCTCCTGGATCCTGGCGACGGTCGGCAGAAGGAGCAGATCGGTGTCGGCGGCGACGGGTTGGTTACTGTCCACTTTCAGCGTGAACATATCCCAGCGGCTTGTGTCGGCGTCGCTGCCTTTATCGGCGGCTTCGATCCAGAAGTTCTCTCCAAAGGAATTGGTGACGGAAAGACCCTTTATCGCCGTCAGGCTGCCAACCGGCAGATCATAGGGAACGAGATACCAGTCGTTGGCATATACGAGCCCGAATTCGATGAGGAGTGATCTGGCCAGACCGGTCGTGTCGGGTTTGACGGCGCCGAAGTTGGTCTTCGCATCTTCGAAGGCCCACCAGCGGGTATTCGGCATCCCTGCGAAGGTTACGGGCGTAGGGATGAGGGACATCCTGGTGAGGACGGGCGGTACACCCGGCGGTACGATCGGGGGCACGACCGGCGGTGCGACCGGCGGTACACCCGGCGGCACAGCGGGCGGCACGGGGGCGGAACCATCCGGCAGGGGGCCGAGTGGTTTATCCTTGCGGTCGACATTTACATTATACCAGTCCAGGTGACCCTGGTAGTACCCTTCGGCATGCAGCAATTTCTGGCCGTCGCTCTCCGGCGCGGAAAGATAGAACTGGTATTCGAGCTGGGCGGGCTCCCAGGCATCGTTGACCGGATCGTCCGGCTGATAGAAGAGATCCCGGTACCAGGAAGTAAAGTCCGTTTCCGCTTTATCAAAGGCGTTATGGTCCAGGCCTGCCGGGAAGGAAGGGTCATCATAATAATGCGGGACCGTCTTCCAATCGGCATATAGCGCGGCGCCGTCGACCATCCGGCCTGCCACCGCGGCAAACTGCTGCCAGGCTTCGACATGTGCGCAGATGGCGGCATCTGTTTTTTGCGTCGGATCGGGCTTTTTGAATCCGTAGTGATCCAAAAAGAATTTCCTGCTGTCATTGGTCAGCACTCCATTGTCATTTACCAGCTGCAGCCAGCGTCTACCCATCACCAGCCGCAGGTCCAGGGAGATATCCTGCTGAAAGGTGGAAAAAGGGAGAGGACGCTGCTCGACTTTTGCTTCGAAGGGGATCTCTTTATCGAACGCCTGCACCCCCTTGCTGTCGGCCTGGTATTTATCCAGTTCCGTCGTCGACGTACACAGCTTGGCCGTCACGGGGGAGCCGGCATCTTCGCCCTGGAACTCGCCCATCTGCCATTGTTTGCACAACATCCAGGAGGCATCCCTGACCTCGGCCTTCAGCGCCCTTTCAAATTCGTCGGTGTGGGGCCTTCCTTCGAGTCTGCTCCAGGCAAAGGTGAGCGGAAAGGCTTTCCGGGCGGTGAACTCTTTCAGCGCTACTTCAGCAGGGATTATCGTTAGCTCAGCCATGGGATCATTTTTTTGTGGTGATGATATTCTTTACCGTTGTTTCCGACAGATAATGCGCTTTGTTGTCGAGCACGATGGAATAGGGAAAAAGGCTTTCTGCCGCCAGCACGGCGGGCAGGAGGCTGGCAAAGGGCGTAGTGTCGATCTGGTCGGGCCCGACTGCCCGGCTCTTCGCGGCGTCCAGCGTATAAATGAGGGAATCCACCAGGTCGTCCCATTGCCAGTTGTCTGTCAGTTGGGTGGGGGTGACGAGCAGGAGGGTCTGCGGGGCCTCGGCATTGGGGCGGTTGTAGTTGAACGTTATCCCTGTCGTTTCTTTTCTTGCGGGTATTATCTCCACCCATTCGTCGGCCCTTACGCCGCAAACTTCGGCGGGCGCCGCGGCGTCACCGGCGGTGAGGGAGGTATAGAGGAGAACGTTGGACCCTTCTGCATCGACATCGGCTTCCGGGTAGGGCAGCGCCATCCAATGGTAGTTTGACGTGAGGAAGGGCAGTTGCACGGGATGCAGGGTCAGGTCTTTTTCCGGGAGTCCGAACGCCTCCCGCAGTAAGAGACAGTTTTCCAGGTGTTTCATCTTGTCGTGCACCCGGGCGATGCCGTGCAGCCAGTCCTCCAGCGGGCGGGTGCGTCCGCCGGTGATGAGGAAATCAAGCAACGGCCCGGTAGCGCCCCATGAATTGCCCACCTCTGCCTGCTGGTCCGCCGGCAGGACATATCGCGGGATCATCGTGAAGGCATCCCCAAAGATCTGTCTGGCGGCGGCCTGTAGTTGTGTAACCTGGTCGCCCGGTGACAGAACCGGAAGTCCTGTCAATGCCTGGTCGACGGCGGGAAGCCGTTTTTGCTGAATGTCGGTCGCGAGGGCAGCGCCCCTTGTCTGCCAATCGTAGACAAAGGTGACGATCTGGCCAAGCAGGGCGCTGATATCCAGCGGTTGCAGGTCGAAGGGCCGGGTATCTACGGCCTGGATATCGGTGATCAGGGCGTGTAAGGAAGTCTGTTTGCCCTCGACCGCCTTGCTCAGTGCGTCAAAGGCATCGTCGAATTGCGATTTATGATCCTGGACGATCGCCAGGGTGATGGCATCGGCCGATGTGGCCGTGGCGGCGACCAGCCGGTCCAGGCTCTGAAGTGTCGGGATATCCGGGACCGGGTTGGCGAGCAGCAGGGCGGCATACTTGTCGGAATTCACCTGCCAACGGGTAAGGGTATCTTTTTTTACCTGGGCGATCAGTGCCGTGAACCACTGTTGCCGTTGGGTGTACAGGGACCCGGAACCCGTCTGGGGGATCCCGTAACTGCCCAGCTGCAACAGGAAGGAAATGAAACCGGCGATCGTGTCGTCCACCTGCTGCACGATCTTATCGAGTTGAAGGGGGGTGGCTGTCGCCCGATCGGGCAGGACGGCCAGGTAGTGCAGGATACCAGCGGTGGCCGAGTCGGTGACCAGGTTGCCCAGGGAATGCGAGACATCGGCTATCCGTTGGGCAGACAGTTCGGGCGGCGGCGCTGTTTTTTTATCCGCTTCGTTGGAAAGGGCGAGGTCTGTCGGGCTCAGGGAAGCCGAAGCCACCAGCAGGGTGCGCAAGCTGTTGAGCAGCGGCATGACCTCGAACAGGGAGAGGCGTCCGGCAACGGCAGAGCTCTCCGTATAGCTCAGGCGGATGGTGCTGTCCAGCCGGACATCCGTGTTATCGTAGACAAAATGTATGAACCGGTCGTCCAGTTCGTCGAGCGAACCGGTATCCCGCGTGTTGGCCACATAGAGCAGATCGATGGGCTGCAGTCCGATGTCCGCGAGAGATATCTCGAGTCGCTGATCGGGGCCGGCAGCCAGACTGTCAAAGCGGATGACGCAGATGATCTTGTCGAGTCCCGGGAATATATTTTCCAGCCACTGGTTCATGGAGGGCTCGCCCTGGACGCGGGGATTGGTGCCTGCCGCGGCCAGCGGCATATAGGTAAAAGGAATGGCGACACGATGTGTCAGGGTTGTCCCGCTTCGGGGGGTGCGGATGACCTCGGGCGCCTGGGGATAGTTGCCTTTGCTGTATGAGTCGAGGACGCCGGCCGCCCTGTCCATATTTCCCATCAGCGCATGGTGTACGCTTTCCGCCATGCCCAGGTCGGCGACGGCATCCGCCATATCGATGATGTGGTTGACGGAATTGGTTATCGCGAGGGCAACGGCTGGGGTGGCCGGCGGGAGAACGAGATTGAAGGGGTAGCTCTTGCCCGCGCCCGTCTGCTTTCTAACCCAGTCGGCTAATCGCTGTCCATGCACCACATTCCTGGCCTCGATGGCCGTGATCGGAACCTTGTCCGGGTCCACTGAGGGATCGGGGGTATTCTTCACCTGGGTGTCTTTGATCTGGTCGGAGTTGAGGGGGAACAGTTTGCGGATGGAATAGATATAGCTGTCGATCTTCTGGGCGGTGAGATCCTGCCGGTCGTGCAGATCCCGTTCGAACTGGTAACCCAGCAGGGCGGCAAGGCTTTGTCCACCCTGGATCCCCTCGATGATGGAAAGGGCGAGCCGGATGCGTTCGGAGTTGAGGTTGACGGCCAGCACGCTGGTATCGTCCGGTTTGCCGTGGGAGAGATAGCCGTTGCGCAGGATCGCGGCCGTGACGGCCTGATTTAGCGAGGGGGCATGGATATATCCTTCGTTGGCGCTGTCGCTGAGGAATGTCTTCGCGCCATCCGGGTTGAATTCCTTCGCCATATCGGATGGGAGCTGTGCGTTGCGGATGGCCCCTGCCGGTGCGGGGGCTACATTTTCCAGCCAGCCGAAGGCGCCGAGGAAGATGCCCTTTTTTCGGTTGTCCCCGGCGGCGGATGGGGAGTTTTGCCGCATGATCGTCAGCTCGTCGGTCAGGATGCCCATCTTCCAGGCATCCAGCCGGTAGGAACAGCAGTCGAGGTGTTCGGCCAGCGCGCGTTCGAGCCGGGCGGTGGATATCTTCTGCAGGGCATCCAGGGCCGTCAGCTGTGCGGCGAGATAACGGGAATGCTCAGGTACCAATGCAAGGAATAGCGAATCGCGGATAAATTCCGACACCGGTTTCGCCGGCGAGATGGCGGGGACCGTCTGATATAGCAACGCATAACGGCTCTCGGTGACCACCCCTTCCCACTGCTGGTGGATGAAAGGTTGTTCCACCCGCATGGTGGCCAGCTGCGCCGCGGGAAAGGCGTTGACCGCACCGGCCGCGTTGACGGCGCTGCCGTGATAACCCAGTTCCAGCGCATATTTTAACAGCCGGTAGAGTTCCGCTTCCGGTCGTTCCTTCAGCCCGTCCCCGACGCGTACGGCGTTCTCCGAGGTCCTGGCCTGTTCCAGCAGGGCGGTGAGATAGTTTTTGCCATCGGCCGTATAGGCGCGGATGGGCAGGGTTTCCGAGAGGGGGCTGTCGTCGATGAGCACCTTGATGGGGTAGGGGACGGGCAATGCCAGCAAATGGGCCAGCTGCGGATCGGTGACCGTTGGATATCCCAGGACTCTCAGCATATTGATGACATTGGCGATCAGCGTGGATGCGGGCGGGGAGCCGGGCCGGAGGAAGCGGATGGCATTACCCAGCTCTTCCAGGCTTTCGAGATATCGCCGGTGGAACTCCACTGAATTGGGGTGAAGGCTGAGGATGTCGAGCAGGGTCTTGTATACATCGGGTGTCGGTGATCCGATTTGCGGCAGACGGCTTGCCTGGTCCGACCAGGTTCCGTCAAGCTTTAGCAGCAGTTGATAGAGACCGGCTACAAATTTCGTTGCCGGCGGGATGAGGAATTCCCGTGGACTATTGGGACTGGGGTTCATCCATTTCAGCCGCCGGAAGGCTGCCGTCGGCAGGATACCATAAGGTTGTGTTCCGATGCGGATGGCGGGGACGGGCCCGCGGCCGCTGATAAAGGCATTGAAGAAGTCCCGGGTCTGAACGATGGTCCCGGTGGAGAACCCGTCCTTCATCATCGACTCCATGGCATAGCCGAGGGTGGCGGGCCACAGGGCCGTATTCATATTCCGGGCATCCGCCTGGTCAAGTCCTTCGCTGTACAACACCTTTTTGATCACCGCGTCGTCCAGTCCCAGCCATTCGGCCAGCCATTGGCCGTCCGACTTTTTGTTCCAGTCCGCGGTATAGCTGAAGCCCTCCTTCAGCAGAAAATATTTGTCAAAACTCTTATCGGGGTCGTCGAGGGAGATATACCCGCTGCCGCCGGAGTCGGTATTGTTTGTCGCAGTACCCTGTGGAACGATGGCAAATCCTTTGTTGCTGAAGTAATGATGATCCAGCAGGTCCGCCAGTTGCTGACTGCCGGTGGCGGCATCGGCGCTGAGCCGGACGCCGAGCACCATCAGCCGTGCGAAGCCCCCGGTCTCATCGGGCGCCAGATCGACGCGGAAGCCCATGCCGATGGAGACCGCCCTGTCGAAGTCGGCTACCCAGCGAATGGCATCGCCAAAGACAAGATCCCCGTCGGGGGTCTGCTGGAATTGTGGATCGGCGGGCGGCGCGCCGGGATCGTCGGGGAGGGGCGAAGGATCGGGGCTTGTCGGCAGAGGAAACGGTATCGGCTGGCCGAAGATGGGGGCCATCGCCATGTTGTTCTTTATGCGGATCAGGGCCAGCCGTTCGGGCATCAGGTTGACCCTTGTAGGCTGGGACCAGCTGTTCTCTTTTCCGATGTTTTTGTCGAGGTCGGGGAACACGACGATGGCGAACGCCAGGGTCGTCTGCTGGCGGGTGAGTCCGGTGGGGGGCTGGTCCCCGAAATTGACCGGTTGGAATTGGGTGATGACCGTATCGGCATCCAGCAGGGGGTTGGCGAAATTAAAGGCGTCTTTTACGGTTTGTACCTGCTGGGCGTTGCCGTTGGCCAGCCATAGTTTGCCGAACAGGTCGAAGATCGCCGCCTGATTGGTGGGATCCCATGTCTGGATCTGAATGGCGAGGATCAGCGTTTTGTCGCCGCCGACGGGAAAGATGCTGGTGGCGGCATCGGGTTTCAACTGCCGGGTTATCCAGGCCGCACGACCACCGCCGTGGACGCCGCACAGCATCCGCCAGGCCGCTTTCTGACCGGCGAGTGTTGTCGCATCCGGATTGGCCGGGTCGGCCGGCTGTCCGGCGCCGTAATAGGCTGCCCAGAACCGGGCGCCGTTGTTCACCTCCTGGCGCGAAAGCAGGGGCTCGAAGCTGTCCACCAGGCAATCGTCGGGATACACCCGGACCCATAATTGCGGTTTGCCGTTGACGGTCTTGAAGCGTGTCTCCATCCGCAGGGGGAAAAGAAGAAAGGGGGTCGTGGCGGCAAAGGTGGACTCCAGCTGTCTGCGGGGATCGAGGAAGACGGCAAAATTGTTCTCGACGGCAGCCAATTGCTTCCGAACGTTGGAATAGCTTTTCTGTAAAGCTCCGGCCCTTTCTTTGCTTGCGGCTATCTGGTTGTCGAGCTCGGCACTGCGCTGAATAAAAGCGGGGTTGTTGTCGCCTTTCTGCCGGTCCAGGCCGGTCCGTTGCTGCTGCAGCATGTGAAGCTGCTGATTGGCCGCAATCAGGTCGAGCCTTGCCTTTTCCGTGTCCTGCCTTCTGGCAAGCAGATCGGTCCTTGTCTGTGTGAAGTCCGCCATGGGTTGATCGGTTAACTATTTTTTCAATAACATTTCTGACGCATGCACGCATACCATCATCGGCTCCTGGTAAAGGATATAGGCGAGGTTGGCGGAATCGATCGCGGCGTTCCACTTCACCTTTATATCATCCCCATACTGTTCATTCTCGTCCTGGCTTTCCGTATCTGTTCCGGGATTGTGAAAGCCGGGCGGCAGGGCCAATGGGGCCGGCAGGCCGATGACATCGATGACCCCTTCATCGGCGGGTAGCACCCTCGACCAGGCGAGATCGTTCCAGGTGTTGAGGGTATCATCGCTGCCGTCGGTGGCGGCGATATCCAGGCCAAAGCGCAGCTCACCCGGTCGCTCCTTGAGTACAAAGAACCAGCCGGCATTTTCCTGCGTCGGGATGGCCGGCTCAGTCGCGCCCTTGGCTTCGTCCACGGTGAGGTCGAATCCGAAGAAATAGATATCCGGGTCGATCTTTGCCTGATACAGCGGGGTGCGGACGGCGGCGGGGTCGGGCGTCTCGGCGTCACCCTGTTCCGGCTCGAAAAGGCTGCGGACGAGGTGTACGTCGATCTTTCCGGTTTCCTTGTCGACGGTCCAGGCTGCTTTCTGCGCATATACGACGGTGGTAGGATATTTCTTGAGGAGTTCGCCGCGGACGACGAGCACCACTTCTTCTTTTGGCGGCTGGCCTTTCGGCTGGCGGTTATCGTGATCACCCAGGTTGTCGCTGCGGAGCCAGGTATCCAGCCGGGTAATGTCATAGTAGGGCTCGTGCTGCAGGTCTTCCGGCAATCTGGCAAGCGCCGGGTTTTTCAGAATGGAGGTTACGTCCCAGAACTGGCGGAAATAGCTGCCCCGCTGGTCGGTTGGAAATTCCCGCCACAGCAGTTCACGGGCAAACTCGTGGTTGAGGCCTACCATATAGGATTCGATAAATTTCTCGTTGGTCTCCAGGAGGGTAAGACTGTTCTCTTCGAGGAGCCCGACGTTTGGGAGGAACAGCTCGTCCGAGATCTTTTTTAAAGGCAGGTACATGGGCGTATTGATCTTTGGATAGGCCATGGCTTCCACGAGGCCGTCGTCGGTCTGCTGATCTTTTATCCATGCGGGGATGGTGATATATTGCCGGAACCAGGCAGGAATGGTCTTTGACGGCAGTATTTGCGCGAGGATGGCGTTTGAAAGGGTGGGAAGCGTCAGGGTGGTCCGGGCAGGCGCCGGCGGGTTGTCGTTTTTGACGATCGTCAGCAGACCGTACATGTCTTTTACGGATGTCTTGAACAATGCGGCTGCCGCGTTATCGGTGGTCCCACCTGTCGAAGGGGAAAAAGGTTCCTGCGGTTCGGTGAGCTTGAAGTCATTGCTTGCGGGCCATTCGTCGACGGAAGCCGGTGTCTGGTTGGCGGACAACAGCGTGTCGTCGGTCTTTAGCTGGTTTGCCCAGGTGGTAAGCCGGCGCCAGAGATAGACAAGGCCGCCCGCGACGGCCAGTCCAGCGATCCACAAGCCGGCGGCGGCTCCCAGCAGGATCAGGAGCAGGACCAACAGGATGGCCAGTCCGAGCGGGACAGCCGGCAGCCAGGGATATTTCCGTAGCAAGTCTTTCAGCCAGCCGGGTATCGCAGGGGATATTGCGCCGGCGATGCTGTCCACGGTGGGCAGGGCCGGCGCCGTCACTTTTGGCGGAGAAGCCGGAAGCTCGCCGGTGCCGACGCGGGTGACCACGGTTTCCAGTCTCAGGGTCTCGCCGGCGGGCAGTTGTTTTTGCAGGCGGACAGCCATGCGGCCGCGGGGGCGGACGATGCGGCGCATGGCCGAAGAGAGGATCGTATTGGGCAGGACGCTCTGTTTAACGGTGGAGAATACGGTGGCACCGTCGACCAGTACGCGCCGCTTCAGCGGGGCCGTCAGGAGTAACAGCTTGGATGGATCGGTGTCCGCGGCCCGGATAAAATGTTTTGAGTACAAGGCCGTCGTCGCCAATAGAGCGAATTGGCCGAGACGGATATGCCGGTTACCGGTCAACACATCGCCTATCTGCTCCCAGGCCGAATTCATAAAATCTTCCTGGTTCTCCTGGACCACCCGCGTGCCAAAATGGGCCGGGACCCGGAAGCGCGGATCGAGGTTGAGCTCGGTGATCCAATTGTAAAAATTATTATCGTTATTGATCCGGGTGCCATCCGCGTTCTCATACACTCTTTCGACCATCGCATGCCAGCGGCCATAGATGGGCGGCAGGATCAGCGGGTCCTGGTCGACATTGGGGTCCGATGAGGGCAGGCCGTCAAAATCAGCGTTGGCGTCAAGGGTCGACTTACTGTTATAGTCGTCTCCCAGGTTCAGGAAGCTGGCTACGGATACCTGGAAGGGATGGAGGTCCGGCAGGTGATTGATGGCCCAGTCGTCAAACTTCTTCATCTTTGCGATCTCGTCATCCGTCAGCGCATCTTCGGGCACTTTGAGGGCGCCGCCGAGCCGGAGGATGCCGCCGAGGGGACTGGCGGGGTCTTCTTCCCAATGGAGGTTGCCTTCCGGTTTGGTCATGTCCATCACCCTTCTGCCGATACGGCTATCGGCGACCTTGGGTTTCAGGAGCCGAACGAGATATTCGAAGTCTCCCAGCGACCCCGTATTGAACTTCCAGCGATAATAATAGGGATAATCCAGGCTTGCGACGCTGTCTTCCCATGCGATGGTCTTTTTTGCGTTGGCGATATCTGTTGCGCTGCCCCCGGTGCCGGCCAGGCGGCCGCTTTCGTAGGCCGGGATGAGAAAGGCGCTGTAGGAGGTCGCCGGCTTTAGTTTGCGCGGACAGATGAGCCGGGAATAAGCCTGATCGGGATTGGTATCCAGGGCAGTTTGCAATTTGTCCAGGGCCGCGCCGACACCCGGGGCGTCATCGGTCAGGATGGTGGCGGGATCGGCGGTCAGGTCGCCGTTGTAGTGTACATGGGCCCAGGCCCATAGCTGATCGGTCCTGGGAAAAAGGCTTCGGGTACTTATATCCTTTAGGGTGAAATAGGGCAGCGGGCGATCGAGCAGGTTCTGGCCTTCGGTATACTCTCCATCCGCCAGCACTACCAGGGCTATCCAGGGATTGAGCCGTTGTGATGCAGCCTGTACGGGGGTGTACCGCCAGGGGAAATCCTCGTCATAGAAATCGATATGCGCGAGATAATTGGATTCGAAATTCGTGATCCAATTGTGCGGCTCCGTTTTTATGACCTCGCGTGGATCGATGCCGATGATATCCCCCGGGCCGTAGATCTCGATCGTCTTGTCGTCGAGGTCCTGGGACAGGGCGTCACCATTGGCCTTTAGCTTAACGATAAAAGCGGCCCGGGCCCCGGCGGTCGGAACGATATCGTTGGCAATGCCCTGCCGGAGATAGGGCAGGAAGGAGTAGGTTGCTAGACTCATACGAATGCGGCTTCAAATGTCGGGATGACGTGAATTTCTTCCGTCATTCCGGGGTTGTTGGAAATATGTGTGTTCAGATAATCCCTGGCATGCACTTCCGAGGGGAAGACCGGCGCGCCGGACAGCGGCCTGTTATCATCCACGCCTGCTACGACATAGGTCGGCTGACCCACCTTGATCCGCTGATCGACGGTCGTCGGAACTTTGTCCTTTTTAACGGCGTAGGACAGGGAGTTGCGGGTGATGGCGGCCCCAGCCAGCCAGTGATAGAAAAGTGTGCCGAACGTTTTGAAATGGCGTGTCGGCAGGTCTTTGTCGCCGTCGATGACCTTGAGTTCGTACCGGACGATCCTTTTGACCACCTTTCCCGAGCCCAGTTGCCTGCCGGAGAAGGCCAGTTCCACGCCGCCGGCGATATCCTGGAAAGGGGCGAGGGAGAGCTTGTCCGCATCGCTGAGGTTCTGGAACTGCGCGATCGCGAATTTCTCTTTTGGCGGGTTAGCCGTGGCGGTCAGGTCGGCGCTGTTGACGGTCACGCTGAAGAGATGGGCGTCGGAGATGGGGCTATTGCCCACCTTATCCACGTGGACGCCCAGGGGGAGGACCCGCTGGCTGATCCGCAAACTGCCGAGGGGATGCAGTACCATGACCTCCGTCGTCGCATCGAGCTTGCGGAGCGACACGAGGAGGTTGGTGTTCGGGGGCAGTTGGGCGCGCCAGTTGTCCGCTTTGTTCAATTCGGTCACGAGGATCGGGATCGCCGGGATGGCGGGGAGGGCCGGATTGTCGGCCTGGCCCCAGGTGATATCGAAGTGGACGGAGATGTCGATGGAGAAAAGCCACAGATCGATGGACAGCGTGGCCTTGCCGGAGGCGCGCCAGGGGGCAGGACCTTCAAGATGCAGGGCCAGGGAGATGGTGAACAGTCCTGCTCCGAAGACGGTTATGCCGATGGAGAACGAGATGTCGATGATAAAATGGAAGGGAGAGAATTGGAAGAGGGCGTCGAAGGCGAAATTGCCGTGGATGTTGAAATCGTCGATGCCATAGAACAATTCCGCACTGGCGCCAAACTGCACTGTGTTGGAGGTGACGGCGAAATAGCACTCCACCGAGATGCGCTGCAGAGGATTGCGCAGCACGTCGATCGCGATGCGCTGAGGGCTGGGGAAGGGGAGGGGCGGCGGATTGAACTGAGGGTGGAAGCCGCCAACGCTGAGCACGAAATTCGGGTTATCGCTAAAGTCCATCAGCAGACCCATTTGTCCTTCCATGGTCATGAACAGGATGCGCGAGTCGAAGAGCGAGGCGAAGAACCAGACCCTGCTCTTGTCAAATTCCAGCGCACCGATAAAGGCGACGTTGATGACGATCAGCGCCGCGTCCGCGGTGGGCAGCGCGACGGCCAGGATGCCGATGATCGCCACGTTACCGGGGATCTCTATGATCAGGCCAAAAGAAAGACTGATCAGTGTCGGGGTGCCCCAGCCGATCTTGAGCATCGGTCCGATGAGAAAAGTCCCTTCCTTTGGCGGGAACCAGGTACGCAGATCGCTGATGATCCGGGGTGCATTTGCCACGGGGTCCGTTGGGAACATAATGCTGTTGATGGCGCCGGTTTTGACACCGGCGGCAAGGGGCTCGAGCAGCATCGTGCGGTTCAGTCCGAGGAGCCCGCCAAGGCCTATCAGCGTGAAACCAAAACCCAACTGGATGCCGGTGCCGAATTCCGCCGTTATGATGACCAGCAGGGAAAATCCTTTTGTGCCGTCGGGCATGATCGTCGTGATGATGCCGATGGCTTTGACCGTGACGATCTCCGCAATGGACAATTCCAGCACACCTGCATATTCTCCCTTGTCGGGATTGCAATAGAGAAAACCGCCGCCCTGGACGATGGCCGCGTCGATGCTGAGACCGGCGCCGTCGGGCGGTTTGAAACCGATGTCCAGCTGAACGGGTCCCAGGTTGCCGCTGTTGCCGGGAGGGAAGGAGAAGGTACCGGTGACCCCGATATTCTGCACCACGGCTGTCAAAGGCCCCAGCGCCGCTTTCATATTTGCGCCGATGCTTATGGGGAACTTCCCGCCGTTGAAGCCAGCCATCAACGTCAGGCTATCGATGGAGAGGGGTCCCAGGTCGATGTGTGTGGGCAACTGTATCTCCAATGCGCCGCTGCCCTGGAAGTATACGCCCTTCGATGTCGAAATGCCTAACAACAGATCGAAGTCCCCTTCGATCTTTGTATTGCCCAGCAGTTTGCCGATGAATCCGTCGCTATTCGACGTATCAATCACCACCTTGCATTGAGATAATGCCGTTTCCCAGGCAAAACTTCCTTCCGCCTGGTTGGTAGCGCTGTTCCAGGTGAAAGTAGCCTTGATGCCTGTTTTCAGCTGGTTCAGGGTGATCCTGCTGCCACCCGATTCTCCCAGCAGCATCAGCGCGGATTGGCCCTCCGGCGGATCGATGATAAAACTGATCGTCAGATCGCCCGCCACCTGCCCCGAGGGCGGCTTGATAATGATGTTACCGCCGGAATCGAGGATCAGGGTGGTTGAGCCTTTGATATCGGCGTTCACCACCAGGTCGAAGAACCAGTTGTCCCGGAGAAAGGGCAGCTTGACCTCGATCCCTTTTGAGAGGTCTCCCTGCAGGATGAGCTGAAGGCCTTTTTTTCCCGTTAGCAAGGGTTGAAGGGTCAGAAAGGAGAACTCAAAGGACGGTATATCGGCCGGCAGTATCGGCTGGTGATAGATGACCGGAAGACCGATGGCGCCGATAAACTTGTTGATATTGGTAAAAAGCTGCTTCCCGTCGAATGCGGGGTCGCCCCATCCGTATAAGGTTTTGAAATACCCGGCGGGATCGCCGAAGAAATTACTAAGGTTGCTGAGCGTAATGCTGCGTTTCGTATAGGCGGGATTGGAGATATTCCCGTCCACTCCGGGAACGTCCTCGTAGGTGATCAGCCCACCGAGGTTGAGTATATTCGAAAAGACGGGATAGTGTCCTTCGAGATGATAGACGACCAGGTATTCGAATATCCTGCGCGGAAGTTCGTCTGCGAAGGCGGTCAGTTGACCGGGATCGACTCCGGGCAGCGAGCCCGACAGGTTCTTCAATTCGGTGCCGATCGCAGTTGCATCGGTGATGATGTTCTTCAGGAAGGAGGAGACATCTTTTACCGAATTGATCGCGGCCCCCAGATCCTCATCGGTAACCGCTTTTTCGACCTCCGTCACCAACGCGGGTATCCTGGCCACTTCCGTCACCAGGTTTGTCAGAGAAGTAACGAACTGGCCAAAGGTCCCCAGGTTCTCCGGCAAGCGAAGACCCAGGGATGCCAGGGTCGCCCTGATCTTATCGCCGGCAAATTTATCTTCGATGGGCTCGAAGGCGGCAGCCAGCTCTTTCGCGATCAATTCCAACGTTCCGGAGGGTTGATTGGCCATGACTGTTTATTTAAAGAAACCAATAGAATAGAGAAAAGACGCTGAGGCTTGCGAAGGTTATCAGCAGGATGATCATGGACAGACATCCCTTGCTGGTGGAACCCGATGCCGGCGGGGTGGACATTACCACTGGCGACCAGGTGGCGGCATATTTCAGCATCGCGATAACCGCAAACTGCGCCTCGCGCCGAACCTTTAGAAATTGGTTGGAGGTGGAACTGATGGATGGCCAAAACTCACCGTCGGAGCCGTCTTTGAGGCCAACTTCTATGGTAAAGGCGAACACCGGGAACAGGGCCGGTTTTATCCTGACCTTATCTCCCTTGGTCGGGTCGGGGACGGGGTCTTTTTCCAATTGGGTGTTGAGAGCAAAATCGTCCGAACTGCCGGCGGTGGGGTAGAGATCGATGGATTGTTTTGTCGCGTAGTTTGACCTGGCCTTTGCATGGACATCGGTTCCGGCTGCCAGCTGGATCAGGCCGGCCATCGTCCCCGCCAGCTTTTGATGGCTATCGAGGAGATCATAGGCCGGGCTGGTAGGGAAGAATTCGCTGAAGGTAGCCGGTTTCTTAAAGGGCCGGCCTTGCTGGGCCGGCGGGTTGGCGGCGATATTGTTCCATTTGGGATTGAACTGGCTTTGGGTCGGGTCGGGGCTGCCGGCGGGCTGGTCGGGATTGAATCCCCAGGGCCAGTAGATCTCGCCGTGGAATCCGTGGATGTCGAGAAAGAACCGGATCTTCTTATCGGTAATTAGTTTTTGGATGTTTTGGGTCTCGTTCTCAGAACCGGCGGAGGGACCGTGGTAGTTCTGGAAAAAATTACCTTCCAGTTTACCAAAGTCTTTTGCTACGGCGGTATGCCGTTTCGCCTCGTCCAGATCGGTCGGGCCATTCTTGAAATAGAGTTCGATATTCCAGGCGGGCAGGTCGAAATTCCGGTTGATGTCCACGCCGATAGCCGGTCCGCCGTCCGTACAGACGCCGTAGTCCTTTCTGTTCTTTCGCCAGCGAAATTTCGGGACGGCTTTTCCGTCTCTATCCAGGACTCCGGTGATCGTACCCGCCTGTTGAGAAAAATTCCGTCCGTCGGGGTTGACACAGGGGACGATAAAGACTTCCAGGTTCTTGAAGACCCGGTCGATATCCGGCAGGGAAAAGAGGTCGGGTTTTGTCTCGTCATAAATGACTGTTCCGGTATAACTCCCATCCGTAGCCGATTTCTTGGCGTCGAGTACGAAGCGCGGGTCAACATAGGGCTTCCTGGCTGTAAAGCATTTTACGAGTCGTTCGGCGAAGTCTACCAGGGAATCCGGCGGGGCCCATTCCCTTGCGTGGACCCCACCGACGATCAATACCCCGACCGGTGGTTTGTCCGCGGGGGCCTTCGATATCCGGATGCATTTTATGTCCCGGCCGTCCGCGGAAGAAGGCTTGTCCAGTTTGAAGACGGTGACGATACCGGCATTGGCGGGATCGTCGGCGAGGGCCTGAAGCCTGGTGTTGATTTCGTCAGTAGTTAGGTATCGTGCCATAGGTTATGCGCTAAACGATGGTGGTGCCGTCGATATCGTCTTCCAGTGATGCGAAATGATCAGTCCGGTCGGAGTCGCTGATCAGGATCGTCACGGTCAGCCCGAGTGCCTGGATATCCGGGATCGCGATGTCCGGGCTGTAGGCATACAGTTGGAATTTCGTGTTATCATCCGGGGAAACCGATTTGCCCATGGGGGAGATCGTTTCCAGTGCCGCGGCCGAGTCGATGGCATCCGAAGAACCTTCTATAAGAATGTAATTCATAAGCTTATAGCAGTTTAACCCGAAAATGAGATCAATAAGATGGAAGCAGAGCCCGGGTAGGGAGCAGGGAGGCGAATTGGGTGTATGAAAAGACCTTTTTAAAGGTATAGGGAATATTCAAGTTGGCCAATACCACTAAGCGGTAAGAAATCGGACAATAACCATCGGCGTCCTCCGTTTTTCAGTCGATGAGGCTACCCCCTAAACCCGATTGGTTCCTGAACGTTCTGCTGCCGCTGGCGCTGGGGGTTGGGGTCTATTGGAGCGCGCGTCCGCTTCATCTTCCGTGGGGCGTCGCCGGTCATCTTCCCGACGGCCTGTGGGCGTATAGCCTTCTGTCGGCGGTTCTGCTGGTCTGGCAGCGGCGGGTCGTCACCGGTTGGGTGCTCGCGGCGATGGGCGTTGCTGTCGGCTTCGAAGCCCTGCAAAGCGCGCATTGGATTGCCGGCACCGGCGATCTTTACGATATCCTGACTTATTTTATCTTCTTCGCCATTGCTCTGGCGCTAAATCCAAAATATGAAAAATCGGACAAAACATCTCGCCTCCCTCGGCGTCCTCATCGGCTTTGCGCTTCTCGCGGCGTCCTCGATGGTCAATAAGATCCACAATGGGGCCTTCAATTATGGGAACCGGGTGGAAGGAAAGACGGATAACTGTCTCGTCAAACAGGATGGAACAAAAGTTTGGGGGCACCGGATCTATTGGAACACCGGTATCCTGGCTCGAAAAAGCATCAAGATCGATAATGAGCGGTATCCTTTCACGGAGATAAAGGGGTATTACGAGGATGGGAGCTATTATGGATTTTACCGGGGGGAATATGGCCGCCGGATCGTCCATGGAAAGATCAATGTCTATGTCCAGTTCAAGCAGGTCACCAGTACCAGCACCAGCAATGGTTTTACGAATACCCACTCGTACCTGGATGCTTTCCATTATGCGCAGATGGGCGAGAACGGCCCGATGATCGCGCTGACGAGCAAGGGCAGGATCACACAGTTGTTGGAAGGCTGTCCGCTGGCCCTCGAGATGTTTGGTAAGGGCCGCCGCGAGTTGAAGAACGACCCGGACTATCTGAATCGCGTATTTGATGTGTATAATGCGGGATGCAGGGAACCGGGTACGGATTCGACGTCTATCCGGTTACAATAACGGACGACGGTTTTGGTGGGGCTACGAAGTCTCAGGGGGCTTCCAGGTTAACACTCACCCTCAGGGCTTTTAGCCCGCTGACTCCCTGCAGCTCCTCCAACTCGAGACATTCCACCCCGGGGCTCAGCAAACGTTTGCTTTGGAGGAACAGGATATATTCCTGGTATTCTTCCGCCTCTTTGGGATTGGAGTAGACCATCGCTATTTTTCCAGGCTGGGTAAGCCGTTCGCCGGTCCCCTGGATACGCACCTTGTCCAGCCGTTTTTTCATGACCTCATAGCGAATATTGCGGGAGCCTTCCACATCGAACCGCCGTTCGTCGCGGCGGAAACTGATGGAAATGGGATGGCTATGGATCAGGATCAACTGGGTTGTCTGTAGGGCAACCGGCAGTGAAGGCGTTAGTTTATGGGTAATGCCCGCTATTTCGGCCATGGAGCGGATCTGCCACAGCCGGATGTTTTTGAGGTACAGCAGATCGAATTGGCGATCGGGGGTGATGGACTGGCCGATGTAAATGGTATATTCGACTCCGTCGGTCTTGAATTTCTCATAATAATGCGGGTAGGAGCGTTGCATCGTTTCCTCGGCCTGCTCGAAATGGTGCAGTACGACATTATTGATGGTGGTCATCGTTTGTTCGTACTCATTGCGGAAGCGGTAGAAATAACCGGCTGTATCGTCTGCGAGTTGGTTATATCCCTCGATCACTGTTTGCACGTCTTCGTTGCTTTTTTGCAGATGGCGCAGGACAGGGTGTAGTTCTTTTTCAAAGAAATCATGGATGCGTACCTCGTCATCCGCCAGCAATTCTTTGCTGATCACCTGGAGCAGATTATGGGTTTTGAACTTCAGGCTTTCCAGCAGGGGCAACTGCAGTTGGGTCTGCAGGTGGTCTAATGTCAGGTCGATAAAGTCCAACTGGACCTCGAGGTCTTTTCTAATGGCCTGGCTTCTTTCAACGGACGAATTCCGGATATCAATAGCCCCATACAGCGGGTATACATCGTCAAAAGCGACATTTCCGGATACACAATCCGGCCCCTCTGTATCAGGATTCTGCATATATTCCCATGCGACTTCCGCGAATTTCCATTCCACGGAGGGCTGTAAGGCGGTGAATTTTTCTTTGATCAGTTTCTCTACGCGAGCGTTAAATGCGTCCCTGTTTTTCAGCAAGGCCACCGACAACAGGGGCATGGCAGGTTCTATCCGGCGCATGATATCCTGGTTCAGTTGATTGGGAACGGAGGACGCGATCTCCAATATTCCCAGCAATCCGTCATCGTTTTGGATGGGGCACACGATATAACTGCGTACGCCGTCGGTCCACATTTCTCTCAGCATGGGGGCGTTATCCAGGACCTGCTCGTCCACCATGCAAACCGGGATGGGCTCCGGGTGCTCGGTGAGGAAGTCCATGCACGCCCGGTAGGCCCTTTCGCTGTTCTCATCGGAGGCCCGCCATCTGTTTCCGATGAGCCCATGTCTGGTGCAGGTTTCATCCAGGATAAAGCGATTGTTGAGCTTGACGAAGGGGGTCAGCCCGACTTCGACATTATTCATGCCGACGAGGGCCTGAATATTCATCTTCAATTCATCGATTATGCCGGCGTCGCAGCCTCCATGGCGTAGCAGCGCTTTTTTGATCGCGTCCAGCGATTCTTCAGCGGTGACGTCTTCCGCGATCCACACCGCAAAACCTTCCATGGAAAACAGGCTTAACGGCATGGTCCGGAGCTGGCGTTCAAGGTCCAGGATCCGGAATGTATTCAGACAAACGGCACAATCCTGGATCAGCGGCAGTTGTCCTTCCAGGTGGATATCAATAAACCTTCTGTCGATCCGCAGCCGGTAATACCGGCGCATCCCACTTTCCCGGTCGACCACGGGATAGATGAGGCCGGCATTGTCGTTGAGTTTTATGCCATAGAATTTGTCAAGCACATGTTCATAGACGAGTGAACACTGAACATGTCGCATGTGCTCCATGGAAACGCCTTCGGGCAGAAGGAAATGCTCTTTTTCCGGATCGACAAACAATTTGCCGAAAGATGGGGTATAATCGAAGAGGGCGAACTGATAGGGAACGGCGAGAGCAAAGGCGTTCTTTTCCTGTTCGCTTATGAGGGGGAAGAGGGTGGTGTTCAGCAGTTCGAGGAGGTCTTCCTTGCTATCCGGTGAAGGATCTATCAATGGCTGCGACGGGTCCGACCCGGGCTCGAATTTTTCGAGCAGGTATTTGTAAAATCTTGATCGGGTGCCTGAGCTGGCTTTTGATTTATCTTTCAGGTAGTTGATGAACGGCTGAAAAGAGATCTTACTGTTTACGGATAGCCGGTCGTCTATTGACCCAGGGTTGGCAGCAAGTATTTTCACTTTTCTAAGAAGCCGGGTAGCAGGTGCTAATTCTTCCAGCATAATCAGAGCAGTTAAAAAGTGAACAATGTCGACGAACTATAAAGTTACCATTTCTTTTGCAGCATGAATTTCAATTCACCGGATACTTCATAATGTGTTGAAATTCAGTGAAGTATAGGCATTTGGATCATTCGTTGGCCGGCCGTGGAAATTGCGTCCAGACATTATCATCGGGCCTGTCTTTAGGCAGCTGATCCAATTTGTCATACCTGCGCATATCGATCCATCGATGACCTTCGCCAAATAAAGAATACCGTCGTTGATCAAGGATCTCGTCGATCAGGCTGTTTAGATCTGTTGGTCCTGCATAATCGGGCAATCCTGCCGCTTTCCGGATGACATTTATTGCCGTTTTGGCATTTGTGACGTCACCCAACTGAGCCTTAACTTCTGCATAGATCAATATAAGCTCCTCATTCCGGATAAGGGGGATCGGCGCAACATTTGACTGATAAACCCAGAAGTCATAGTCGCTTTGTAAGCCATCCTGAAACGCAGTGGCCGTTCGTTTACTTGTTTTGGATGCAACGCGGGTATCACCTGGCTGGGCGTCTGTAATGAAAGAGGGTTGTACCACTCTTGTTTCACCGCTCGAGTTTTGGGGGAAATATTGGGGATTGAGCTGATCGCCGCCCGCCGTGGAGAATAGATGGTAGGACCCGGTGGTCAGGTCTCCGTTGATATCAAAGAACGATTCCGATAAAGCGGAATTAGCCTGAGCCCAGTCCTTCCTATAAATGGCTACTCTTGCAGCAAATGCCCTGTTCAATTTTGAAAAGTCGTCGGCCACATTACTGTACAGACTTGTGGTGAAGGGAAACCTGGCAGCGTTGTCATTCAGGTCCAGGTCTGCCTTGTTCAATGAATCCTGGATAGCCTTCAGGGATTCATCCTGGGAGAGGAATGGACCGAGCCTTTCGGGATCGGATACGTCAACCCGTATACCATTGCCGTACTGTTGGTTGAATACCATTAATAACTGGTATGCCTGTATGGTCAATGCGTAGGCAATGCCTGCCTTGCGTTCTGCCTCCGAGATGGTTGCTTTTGTGTTTTGTAACGCCTTGATAAGGATGTTGGTATTCTTTACCACCCTGTAGCGGGATGCAAACGGATTGGTGGTGTAAAAAGTGTTACTGTCCAGCGTAGCATTTCCTTTTCCCAACAGGTCTGATGTAAAACGGGGATCGGAAGTCGAGTAGCGATAGAATTCCCTGCCGATGACCCCCACACCGTCGAAATAACTATTCAGATTGTCCCGCATCCCGGATTCCATTCCATCCACCAGATTTTGTATCTCGCTCAATGAAGCATTTTCCGAAATAGTTCCGGCGCCCGGATTATTGGGATCATCGATAACATCCACTTTGCAGGAAGTCCACATCAATATCGCAACAATAGGGAGCAGAAAGATATTTTTTGAGTAGTTGATAATCTTTTTCATAATAGGTCATTTGCAGTTTAGAAAGCAACAGATACATTAAAATAGATGCTCTTTGCCGAGGGGAAAGGTGTAACGTCCACATTGCTGGAGATGGCATTGGTGCCAAAGTTGGATACTTCCGGGTCATAACTCCTGTATTTAAAGACATTGATTAGGTTTCGTCCGGAGACGCCCACCACGATGCGGGAGACACCTTTGATCAGATCGGGGGGCAATCGATACGTCAACCCGATTTCCCGGACGCGGAAATAGGAAGCGTCCTGTATCCATGGACGGGCGGATGCGCCCAATTGCGACAGCCGATAGTTGCCGTTGGTCAGTTTCTTCCCAGGATCCAGATCTGTCTTGTCAAAGTCGGGTGAGGTGCCGAATATATCACTCAGCAAGGTTGTCAGATTGATATTGTCGCCGCCTTTTTTCCAATGCATAAGAAACGTAAAGCCAAAATTCTTCCAGGTTAGAACGCTGCGCAGGGAAGACTGAAAGTCGGGTTCAGCATTTCCGAAAGTATGCAGTCCCGACTCCGGATCCTTTACGTCCTGGGAGTCTGCTATGCCAACCAGTTGCGTTGGGCTTTGTCCCTTTTGTATCCGATACGTTCCCAAAGACGCTCCGAACACGCCCAAATTGAAAGAGGGCACGTCCAAACGCGTCACCTTCGCCGTGTTCTTCCAGAAGCGGAGCTCCAAATTCCATCGCAGGTCTCTCGTCGTCACGGGAATTGCGCTAACTCCCAGTTCAATCCCTTTGTTGTCGATGGCAGCAACATTCTTCCATGCGAGGCTGAAGCCTGATGAAGTGGGCACCTGCACATTCAATAGGAGGTCTTCCACCTTTTTAATATAATAGGTGCCTTCAAAGGTCAGCCTGTTTTTCAGGACACTCATATCCAGGCCGAACTCGAATTCCTTTTGTCTTTCCGGCCCCAGGGTTTCATTACCCCGGGTGAGGTCGATGAGGGATCCGGTATTGCCATTGATGATAGCCGGCACCAGCGGGGTATAGATCGCCCCAAACGGAGCAAAATTGCCCGCCTCGCCATAAGCTGCTCTTACTTTCAGCTGATTAACCTGCTCCAATGACCAGGAAGCCAAATTTTGAAGATTGACCGCTACGGACGCCTTTGGATAATAATAGAGTTTATTGGCGTCTCCATTGCGGCTGGACTTGTCCCCTCTGACTCCGAGCGTTGCGATGACAAGGTCATTGAAATTGACTTCTTCCTGGGCAAAGAATCCTCTGTCCTTTTGAATCGTTCTCACCTGATTCACCTGGATAGATCCGGATTGGTTCACGTTCGTCTGGGTGCCGATCAATTGAGTGGCCGTGCTGACCACCGTATTTTGATCGGTGTTTTCAGCCGTCATACCGGCCTGAGTGCGAAAGCTTAGGTTTGGCGTCGGCCTGAAATCATAGACGGCGGATGCGTTGATATTGGAGTTTCTCGTCAGAGTCGTTCCAAAAATGGAAGCGCCATTGGTACCGGCGCCGTCTTTTTCGAATTGCAATTCCTTGGGGAAGATCGCGGTGGTGCTGAGCGTGTAGTAATCGATGCCTCCTCTGCCTGTCAATCTTAAACTATGTCTGTCAGAAGAAAATAGTTTCCAGTTTATAATGGTCCCCAATAAGGTCCGGTTGACATTCTCCCTGTTGGTCATGAGGTCCCTGGTT
This sequence comes from Puia sp., assembly GCF_036500295.1. NCBI lineage: Bacteria > Pseudomonadati > Bacteroidota > Chitinophagia > Chitinophagales > Chitinophagaceae > Puia > Puia sp. Next base: position 29,842 of record NZ_DASYCH010000009.1, read on the forward strand.
TGGATGAAATTGGAAGGGGCGAGGGGGTTATTGGGGTAATTGCCGTTGGCGTCCGGATAAAGGTTTACCCAACTGGGCGTGGCGACATACGACACACCCAATGTGGTACTGGTGTTGTCATTGTTGAAGTATCCTCTATCGGCTTTGGATTCAACGTAATTGGCTGTTATGGAAAAATCCAGTGTTTTGGTGATCTTCTGATCCAGGTTGACCCGGAATGACGTTTTTCGGTAGCCGGTGTTTTCTACAATGCCGTCGTCATTCCGATAGGTAACTCCTGCATAATATGTCGTAACATCATTGCCTCCGCTGACGCTCAACCTTGTGTTGTTCAATAACCCTTTGCGGCCATATAATTCGTCCTCGTAGTTATAGGTTTTCCCATTGTTGGCATTGTATATTCCCAGGCCGGCGGCCCCAAACGCGCTGTTCACTTTTGCGGTATCCCAGCTGCGTTGGCCCAGTTTGCGCAACTGAGCCTGCACTCCGATGCTTTCGCCGATCTCAATTCTCGGTTTCCCTCTGATCCCTCGCTTGGTGGTAATAATAACGACACCGCCTGCCGCCCTTGAACCATATATAGCAGCGGCCGAAGCTCCTTTTAATATTTCGACGCGGTCGATGTCTTCGGGATCCAGATCGGCGACCCTGTTCGACGGATTATCCTGGAAGTTATTATTTCCCTGTCCGGCAGCCTTTGAAACGAGGTTTAGTCCGGCATTGATGGACGAATTATCAAAATAAACGCCATCTACGATGAATAAGGGTTGTGAGTTGGCGACAATAGATGTAATACCCCGTAGTTTAAGGGATATACCTCCTCCCGGTGCGCCGGAATTGGCGGATATATTCGCGCCAGTGAACTTTCCATACAGGGCCCCATCGACCGTCGGCTGTGTGATCGTACCTATGAGCTCCCGGCCGGATACCGAGGCTATCGCATTGGCAAGATTGGATCGCTTGATCGAGGTTGCAAAGCCGCTGATCACTACTTCTTCCAACTTGCCGGCTGCTGCGACCAGTGTAACGGAAAAATTGTGATGGGCATCGTCGACTTCAAAGGTCTGAGGGCTATATCCAATAAATGAGATCTCGATCATCCCGGCTTTGCCGGGGATGGTCAGAGAAAATTTCCCGCCTTCATCCGTGGTAGTCGCGAGTGTACTGTTCTTCAGATTGATCGTTGCTCCCGATAGAGGAGCGTTTGCGGCATCCCTTACGGTGCCTGTTGCGGTGATCTGTGCCGATGAGAGGAATGGCAATAATAGCACAACCAGCACTGGAATAGCTCGCATGAATTTTTTTTTCATGACAGTTGTTTTGGTTAATGAATCAGAATGGTCTCTGATGAAGGGGAGGGGAGGTTCGGGTGGGATAAATTCGGTACGAGTTTATCTAATATACAAAAAATAATTAATATTTAAGAATTTACCGTTGCTCGCTGCGAGATTTTTAAGTTTGTGTTCATGAACAAATCCTGCCCCGTATTCTATTTAACATAATGTTAATTATAGGACAAAAGGGGCAACATTTCCGAGCCCGCCAGCAGGAATGCGCCGACGCCGTAGGCGTCGGTGCTGTTGGCGTCCGACGTGCCGGGCTGATCGCCGATCGGCTGGACGAATCCTAATCGGCCGTCGGGCTGTACGGCGTTGGTTAGCGCGGCCCAGGCGCGCCGGATGACGGGAACATAGGATTTGCGGTCCAGCAGCCCGTGGTTGACGCCCCAGGCCAGCGCATAACAGTACAGGCCGGTGCCGCTGGTTTCCTTGTTTGGATAGCGCTGGGGATCGAGCAGTGAGGTTCGCCAGGTGCCGTCGGGTTGTTGTAAGGCGCTGATCCGGGCGGCCATTTTGCGGTAGAGTTGGATGAGTTTGGCCCGTTGGTCCGACTGGGTTGACGTACCGTTCTCCCGGGCAAGTATATCTTTCTCCCGGGCAGGCAGGTTGGCTAAAAGCCGGGCCAGCCCTGCCAGCACCCAGCCGTTGCCGCGCGACCAGAACATTTTCCGCCCGTTGGGTTCCTGCTGATGGAAATACCGGCTATCGCGGAAGAACAGGTTCTCCTCCTTGTCGAAAAGGTAATCGGTGGTCTTCCACCACAGCCGAACGGCCATGACGCGGTATTTGCGGTCACCCGTGACCGTGGACAGCGCCGCGAGCCCGGGCGGCCCCATGAACAGCGCATCGCACCAGGCCCATTCCCGCAGATGGATATCGTTTGTCCATTCCAGCGATTCGTTATGCGGAAGCGAATAGATGGTATCGCATTGCGCGCGAAAGTGTGCGAGGATGCGGGGTTGGCGGTAGGTTGTGAAGAGTTCGGTATAGGTTTGGCCGATACAATAGTCATCGGCCAGCGTTCGGTGGGCGCCGGTATTCCAGTCGAGCTTCTCCCCGATGGCATATAAGGCGCGATAATACGCCGAATCGCCGGAAACCCGTGCCAGCGCCGAGATACCGGTATAGCAGACGGCATTGACCCAGTCGTAGGCGGGCCAGCGCATCCCCTGCTGCTGCCAGCGATCGAGCTGCCAATCGGTAACGCGCTTCATAATCGTCAGCGTTGGCGGTCCGGGCACGGAGGCACATGCCGTATCCCCGGACACGAAGGCACATGCCGTTTCCCCGGGCACGGGGGCACATGCCGTATGCCTGGACACGGGGGCGAACGCCATAAACGACATCGTCATCACCGCAAAAAGCCTTTTCATACCCGGCAATGTAATAAAATTCGGCCGCTGCCGACCCATCGGATATGCTTGAATTCAGACAGGTGGAAAAGCGATTCGATGACCGGCTGATCGTCTCCATTCCCGATCAAACCCTGGACAGCGGCATCTATTGGCTGCAGGGCGCCAATGGGACCGGCAAGACTACCCTGCTGCGGATGATTGCCGGGATCCTGCCCTTCCGGGGCGATATTCTCCTGCAAGGCTGCAGCCAGCGAAACAATCCCGTGGACTACCGCCGGATCGTCGGCTGGGCCGATGCGGAGCCCCTATATCCCGGTTTCCTGACCGGGGACGATCTCCTTAACTTCTATGGCGGCATCCTGCGACCCGAGCCCCGGCAGATCGCCGGTCTCACCCAGCATTTCGGGGTCCGCGGCTGGCTGAATACCCGGGTAGCCACGTGGTCGAGCGGAATGACCAAGAAGTTCGCCCTCCTCCTCGCCTTTCTGGGCCGCCCGGCGCTGGTCACACTGGACGAACCGCTGATCACCCTCGATGAACCCGGGCTCACCGGCCTGACCGCCCTGATCCGGGAATATCACCGGGAATATGGCACCGGTTTCCTGCTCAGCAGCCATCAGCCGGTACCGGCCGAAGCCTTTCCGGCGGTGCGTCCGCTGACCTTCGAGGACCATTCTATTAAAGTGGAGATGAATGTTGTATTAAATTGATTTTGCGATTAATATGGGTATTGTTTGGACTAAAATGGTGGTCAAGGCCTTTTACCGGCAGCACGCAGGTTTCTTTCTTTTTGTATTCCTGTTGTTTTTTGGGATCGTCCAGCCTTCCACCCAGCTTTATTTCCATTATGCGCTGATCCGCGGCATGCTCGAAGCGCCGGCGTTGATGTTCGCGGTGGCCGTCGCCTGGCTGCTTTATGGGCTCAGGGTCCGCCGGTTTGTCCTGGGGGTGCTGGAAGGTCCGGATGCCCTCTTTTTGTATAAGGTGAACGCGCGGCCGCCCGCCGGGGTGCTACGGGAATGGCTTCGGGTGGAGACCGTGCTTTTTGCACCGGTGCTCGGGTATGCGGGGGTGGTAGCCGGGGTGGCGATCGCCCAGAAGGCGCAGGCCCAGGCGTTGGGTGTCCTGGCGTATGTGGCGGGGTTGATCGGGCTGGAGGCCCTCGAGGTGTGCTACCGGCTGAGGTATCCGGGGATTTCGGCAAAGGCGGGCCGGCTCCGGCTTCGTTACCGGTCGGTACCCTACTGGTCGATCCTTTTGCGGTTTCTCCTGGCGGAGAACAAAGGCGTTTTGGCCGCGGTAAAACTATTCAGTTGTGCGATCCTCTATCTCCTCCTCCGGCTGCAGACCCCGGGTGATTATGATCTCCGCATGCCCTTCCTGGTCTATAGCCTGGCGTTGTTTGGCCATGGGATCCTGTTCTACCGTTGCCGGCAATTGGAGACGATGCGGCTTTATTTTTACCGGGGCTTACCGGTACCGGTATTCCGCCGACTTGCGCAGTATGCCCTGTTCTGTCTTCTGCTGTTGTTGCCGGAAACGCTTCTGCTGGCGGGGCTTACGCCGCATCCTGTCAGGCTTGCCGACGCACTGATCTTTGGCGGTATGGGCTACGGCCTGCTGCTATTGCTCAATAGTCTATGGGTAATCTGGCCCCTGTCGGCGGCGGATTATCTGAAACTATGTCTGGTTCTCTTCGGGATACTGTACGTCTTCGTACTGAAAGTGTGGGGATAGTGGATCGAAAGAAAGCGGATCGAAAGAAAGTGGGGATAGTGGATCGAACGAAAGAGCGGGGATATTGGGAGGACTAGTTGCTGTCCTTAAGGATGGTCAGGTCGTTGAAAGAAGGACGGTAAGCGGGGATCTTTACATTGTCCTTGGAGAAAACTTCGGAGTCTTCGAGTTTGATGCGAACCTTCTCGTTTTTCTGCGATTTAACGTTCACGAGCATTTCCATGTGGTCGCGGTGCAAGCCCTTGCACTGAACCGTCACAAAATACTTCCCGGCAGGGATCGTGGAGATCGTGATACCATGTTCTGCGTCGGTAGCGAACACCTGGAAGATGATCCCGGCGCCGGTGTGGTCATAACGGTCGAAAATAACGAGTACGGAATCCTGATGGTCATCGCCGGTAGGCATTGCGTTGAACTGGAAACGAACGGTACCGGAATTGACGAGGGCCTTACTGGCGGTGGACTTGGTGCCGGAAGGAGCCGGGGTGGGCCCCGGGTCGGCGATGGCTGCGGTGGAGATCAGCAGACCGATGAGGTAAAGGGTTATCTGTTTCATTAAGCAACGAATTTGCTTATATAAATCCAATCCCGATGCCAGAACATACTCGTCTGTGATCCAACCCCATACAAACAGGTGTCAAGCCGCAGTTTTCCCAGGTTGGGAAACCTCCTTCCAAAATCCAGAAATACCCTTATTGTCCGCTCAGGATATTCTCTATTTGTTTTAGTTCATCCTCCGAGAACCAGGTATTGCGGAAGCATTGGAGCGAATCGGTCACCTGTTGCGGCCGGCTCACCCCGATCAGCACCGAGGTGATGCGTTTGTCGCGGAGGATCCAGGCCAGGGCCATCTGGGCCAGCGTCTGATCCCGTTTGGTCGCCAGATCGTTGAGCCGTCGGATCTTGCCGAGTTTGTCTTCGGTAACTTCTGTTTCCTTCAAAAAGCCCGTCGGCTTCGCGGCCCGGGAATCCCCGGGGATCCCTTTGAGGTATTTATTCGTCAGCAGCCCTTGCGCCAGCGGCGAAAACGGGATACAGCCAACGCCTTCTTTGTCGAGCAGATCGAGCAGGCCGCCTTCCACCCAGCGCTCGAACATCGAATACTTGGGCTGGTGGATCAGACAGGGCGTGCCCAGCTGCCGGAGGATGGCGATCGCCTTCGCCGCCTCATCCGCGGGATAGTTCGAGATGCCTGCGTACAGCGCCTTCCCCTGGCGGACAAGATGATCCAGCGCCGTCATCGTCTCTTCGAGGGGCGTATTCGGATCGGGCCGGTGGTGATAGAAGATATCGACATATTCGAGGCCCATCCTTTGCAGGCTTTGATCGAGGCTGGAGACCAGATATTTCCGGGAGCCCCATTCTCCATAGGGACCGGGCCACATATAGTACCCCGCCTTGGAGGAGATGATCAGCTGGTCGCGATAGCCATGAAAATCCTGCTTCAGGATGCGGCCAAAATTCTCTTCCGCGGAGCCGGGGGGCGGTCCGTAATTGTTTGCCAGATCGAAATGCGTGATGCCGGAATCAAAGGCAAGATGGAGGATTGACCGGGCGTTTTCGAGGAGGTCCACATGCCCGAAATTGTGCCAGAGTCCAAGGGACACGGCCGGCAGCATCAGGCCGCTTCGGCCGCAGCGCCGGTATTCCATGGAATCGTATCGGGTAGGACTGGGTTTATAGCTCATGTTGGAAGGAATTATGCCCTAAATTTAGGCAACTATGGATATACTGCCCTTGCTAAAAAAAGAACACAGCAAAAAACAAACGGACCGGATCGTGAAGTGGATCGGTGCGGACAACAAGCCGTTGCGCTAGAGCATTCTTTTTGAGTAGACCTCTACGGGCGAGCCTTCCGCCAGGAAAACGGATTGCGGCTTCTGCTGCCGGAGATGGGCAAACGCGGGGCCGTACAGCTTCCCGAAATCACAGTCCAGCTCGTATTCCCGGACGGGATAGATGTCCCAGCGGGGATGCTGCACCTGGTATTCCACCGTGTTTTCGCCGTGTGCGGAATAACCCCAGAAATGTTCGGTAATGAATTCTTCATGGCTGCCGGCGACGAGGGGGCGGGCGACGGGGTCTGCCTTCAGGCTTAATCCGTTCCACCGGGATTTGAATCGCCAGTGGTAAGCCGCTCGCAGCACCGTGCCGTCATTGGTATCCACGAAGCGCATGGGGATGGCGATATACCGTTCATGAAAGATCGTATTGGCAAAAAAGGCGACGGCGGGCAGGGGAACGATCTCCCGGATGAACACGACTCCCCGCTTCCATTCTCCTTCTTCCTGGTATCGCACGTAGAACCGGAGGTTGACCTCGGGGAATTGCGTATGAAGGGGGATCCGCAGGCCGCGGACGCGGACCTCACGAAACTGAAATCCGACGAGGCTGACATAGGCTTGGCCGTCCCAGGTATCCAGTGTGGTCCGGGCGGGCAGGAAGGGCCGAAGGGCCCCGGCGTCGATGGGATAATTCGCCATGGCCAGCTTTTTCCATTCCGCGGTAAGAAAAACGGCCGCCATGAGAGAAGGTTTTTAGTACAATAATCGCGTTTTGATCGTCTGTTTGACTTCTTTCAACAACTGCAGGGCCTGGTTGGACAGCCGTTTGTCGATGTCCAGCACCACATACCCGATATCTTCGTTGGTCTTCAGGTACTGGCCGAGAATATTGATATTATGGCTGGAGAGCGTGCTGTTGATCTCGGAGAGTACCCCCGGCACATTCTTGTGGATATGGAGGATGCGATGCGTTCCTTCCTGGTGCGGCAGGCTTAGTGGAGGCACGGTATGGCTGCCGATGGTGGTCCCGGTCTCGAGGTATTGGAAGAGCTTGTTGCTGACGTCCTCGCCGATATTCTCCTGCGCCTCTTCGGTGGAGCCGCCGATGTGCGGGGTCAGGATCACGTTGGGCAATCCTTGTAGAGGGGTGGTGAACTTATCACCGTTTTTCTCCGGTTCCCAGGGATAGACGTCGATCGCCGCGCCTGATAAATGCCCTTCTTTCAGCACGGCGGCCAGCGCTTCGAGATCGACCACTTCGCCGCGGGCGTAGTTGAGCAGGATCGCCCCCTTCTTAAACTGCTTTAAAACCGCTTTGGTGATCATATTCTTCGTCTGCAGGGTTTCGGGGACATGCAGGGTGACAATATCCGCCTGGCTCACCACGTCTTTGATGCTCTTTTTGGCTTCGGCATTGCCAAGGGGCAGTTTGGTCACGGTATCGTAGAAGATGACCTTCATCCCCATGGACTCGGCCAGGATGCTCGCCTGGGTGCCGATATTTCCGTAGCCAATGATCCCCAGTGTTTTACCTCTCAATTCGTAGCTGCCCTTCGCCTCTTTCAGCCAGACCCCTTCATGGGCGGCCTTGCTTTTGTCGGGAATCCGGCGGATGAGCAGGATGGAAAGGCCGATCACCAGTTCGGCAACGGACCGCGTATTGGAATAGGGTGCGTTGAAGACCACTACCCCATTACTGGTGGCAGATTTGAGGTCTACCTGATTGACTCCTATGCAGAAACAGCCTATTGCCTGTAATTTTTTTGCGGCCGCCAGTACCTTGGGGGTGATCTGGCTTTTGGAGCGGATCCCGAGCAGGTGGACATCTTTTACTGCTTCGATAAGTTGGTCTTCCGGCAGGGCGCCGGTCAGCTTTTTGACGGAGGCATAACCTGACTCTTTGAAATGTTTGACGGCGGCGTCGCTGATATTTTCTAAAAAGAGAATGTTAATCTTTTCCTTCGGATAGCTTGTAGTTTTTTTCTCCGCCATAATTTTGACCGTCTTTTTTCGTTAGTTGCGAAATGGAAGTGCAAAGTAACGTCGGATTCTTTTAATTTTGCCATTTTTCTAATCCAAAAAATTCAAGACAATCTTAGCAGAGATGAATGGAAAAAGATTGGGCTATATAGTATTGTCCGTATCGTTGACGATCGTATCCTGTGGTCAGGCTCAGACAGCAAAGAGTGGCCCTCAGGCAGATACTCTGGCGCCCGCACCGGTGGCCGTTCCCGCGCTGACGGGTCCTGAGGCCGAGCGATACACTGTGATGACCGAGCATTTTTTCGATCCGATGCTGGCCGGCCGCTTCAACGGAAGCATCCTCGTGGCAAAGAATGGAGTTGTGTTGTACGAAAAATATAAGGGCTTCCGCGACCCGCGGCATCACCAGGACTCGATCACTTCGCACACCGCGTTTCATCTGGCTTCCATTTCCAAGACCTTTACGGCGATGAGTGTATTGAAGCTCTGGCAGGATGGGAAACTGGATATCCACGATCCTGTTTCCAAATACCTCACCGGTTTTCCTTATCCCGCGGTGACTATCCAAAGCCTGCTCGATCATCGCAGCGGTCTCCACAACTACGTGCATTACATGGACCGTCCGGGTATGGACAGGCATACGTTCCTCCGCAACCAGGACGTGTTGCAATATATCATCGATCATCCCAATGCCCGCGAGATCTTCAGCGGTCAGGCCAACCGGCACTTCGAATATTCCAATACCAACTATGCGCTGCTGGCCCTGGTCATCGAGAAGGTGTCCGGCCTCCCTTATCCCGATTATCTTTCGAGGACCTTCTTCCAGCCGCTGGGCATGCAGGACACGTATGTCTGTACGGCCACGGATTCCGGCAGGAGCATGCTCTCCTATTACCAGAGCGGGCGCCCCTTTCCTATGCAGTTCCTGGACCAGGTATATGGCGACAAGAATGTCTACAGTACGGTGCGGGATATGTACAAATGGGATCAGGCCCTGCGTTCGGGTCAGCTTTTCTCGAAGGGGGTGCTTGACAGCGCCTATTCGGGGTACAGCTTTGAAAAGCCCGGTCAGCACAACTATGGGCTGGGCTGGCGGATGCTGCTGATCCCCAATGGCAAGAAACTCATCTATCACAATGGCTGGTGGCATGGCAACCGGACCGTTTTTGTCCGGATGCTCGACGAGGATGCGACGATCATCGCTCTCAGCAATAACGACTACAAGAATGTCTATTCGGCCAAGCGGCTTTGCGATCTCTTCGGTGACTACCGACAGGGTTCGGAGCGCTTTGACGAAGGGGAGAACGACTCCGCCGACAGTACCGCCGGTTCTACGAGCGGCGAGCCTACGCCGGTAGAGCGGAAGCCCGTCGTACATACGGTGGTACATCACCGCGTGCATACGGTTACGGCTGGTAAAAAGACGGCCGCCACCACGCGAAAGACTGTAGCCGGAAAGCCGGCGCCTGCGGTTCATCGCAAGCGGACGGTAAAGAAGAAGCCGGTGCAGTCGGTTTAGAGCGGGTGGGCTTTCGCCAGCTTAGAGCGGAGGAGCTTTCGACAGCTTAGAGCGGAGGAGTTTCCGCCAGGTTAGAAACGGAGGAGTTCCGACAGCTTAGCGCTTGCACATCGCTGCGGTTCTCGGCGAAATTGCCTAAATTTCCGCATGGAAATCCTTTCAGCCGAACAGATCCGGGCCTGGGACGAATATACCCTGCAGCATGAGCCCATCGCCTCTATCGACCTGATGGAGCGGGCTGCGGCGAGCTGTCTGGCCTGGCTGGAAAAAGCCGGCTATGCCGGTCGATCGTTCTCCATCTACTGTGGTAAAGGCAATAACGGCGGCGACGGGCTGGCGCTCGCCCGGATGCTTTCCGACTGGGATTGTCCGGTCGCCGTTCACATCCTGGAATTCGGCAATATCGGAACCGAAGATTTTCAGATCAACCTGGCCCGGCTTCACTCCACGCCGGTGGAGGTGCGGTTTGTCCAGGGGCCGGAGCATTTCCATCCAATTCCGCCGGGCGATGTCCTTATCGATGCCTTGCTGGGTTCGGGTCTCAACCGGAAGCTGGAAGGTGTGACTGCGCAGCTGGCGGAACATCTCAATGCGTCGGGCAACGAGATCATCTCTATCGATATCCCCAGCGGGCTTTTTGTAGGCAGAAGCTCGAAAGACAATACCGTCATCCGCGCCACCCATACGCTGAGCTTTCAGGTGTATAAACCGGCCTTCCTGATGCCGGAGAACGAAGCCTGGGTCGGCGAGGTCCATATCCTGGATATCGGCCTGCATCCGGGGTTTCTGGCTCAAGCCGCCGGCGAGGCCGAGCTGCTGGATACGGGTATCATCGAAGCCATCTACAAACCGCGGAAGAGCTTTGCGCATAAAGGTAATTTCGGTCATGCCTTACTGGTGGCGGGAAGTTATGGGAAGATGGGCGCCGCAGTCCTGGCCGCAAAGGCCTGTCTGCGGGCCGGCAGCGGGCTGCTGACCTGTTCTATTCCGGGCTGCGGATATGTCATCCTGCAAACGGCGGTGCCCGAGGCCATGCTGGTGATGGATCCCGATGAACGGATACATACGGCGGTTCCCCCGGACCTGGACAAATATTCGGTCATCGGCATCGGTCCGGGGCTGGGTCAGGAGGAGCGGACGGTGGCCTTTTTCCGCGATCTGCTGCGGCAATCTAAAAAGCCCATGGTGGTGGACGCCGATGCGTTGAATATCCTCGCCGCCCATCCCGATCTGCATTCGATGCTGCCCCCCTACTCTATCCTGACGCCCCATCCCAAGGAGTTTGAACGGCTTTTCGGCGCCGCTGCCGACGACTATGCCCGTTTTGACCGGGCGCGTGAGCAGGCCAGACGACTCGGCGTCATCATTGTACTGAAGGGTCACTATACGTTCATCGCGATGCCCGGCGGCAAGAGCTACTTCAATTCCACGGGCAACGCCGGTATGGCCAAGGGCGGCAGTGGCGATGTGCTCACCGGCATCCTGACGGCGCTGCTGGGCCAGTCCTACTCTCCGGGCGAGGCAGCCCTCCTTGGCGTCTACCTCCACGGCCTTGCCGGCGATCTCGCCGCCGACACTCATTCTCAGGAGAGTATGCTGCCTTCCGACCTCGCCGACCATCTCGGTAAGGCCTTCCAGCGCATTTCCAAAAGACAATAATCGATTTTGCCGGATGCCCGGAGCGTCTTAAATTTGCCTCCCGTTTGACGGACAATGCGCACGTCAAACGCCTCGGGAAGTAGCGCAGCCCGGTAGCGCACTACGTTCGGGACGTAGGGGTCGCAGGTTCGAATCCTGTCTTCCCGACAATGAGTCTAAAGCTATCTTAAGACGGAAGCCCGTAACATGCTGTGTTGCGGGCTTTTTTGTGAGTTTTTCATATCATTTTCAATCTATCAAATATTATCTTGTTGGTGAGTCGTGAGCCCCGCCCAAAAAGGCAACCACGCCAGAGCCTCTAATTCGCAAATATCAAAGCCTGTTGGCTTCCATTACAACGGCTTTGATATCGTCCCGCATCTTCCATCTGGAGGTGAACCTTTCGTCGATGAATTGCCCAAGGCCACCGGCCTCTCCGTAAAATACCTTGATCTTATTCTGGAAGGTTTCCAGTTTGTCGTAGTTTTTTAAAAAAAGGACAGCGCCATCGGCCCTTTCGAATGTGAAATAGGTAGGTGGGGAGCCATAGCCACCTGCGCTGTTAGGCTCATAATAATACAAGCTGGCCTTTGGACCGAGGACAATTACCTGCTGAAACTTTATCGTGCTGTCCCGGTGCATTTTCGCTCGAAAGATGTGTTCTCCACTCTTATCGGTGAAACCAAAGGCGATTACTTCGCCGGGTTGATATGTGCTGTCCCGCCCAGTACTATCAGTTATAGCTACCGCATCATAAGGGTTATATCCCTGGCCCAAAAAACTCGCGCCACTGATCTTTATATCTCCGCGAAGTGTATCATTATTAGGGAAAACGACATAACCGGGTAGTTTTTTGGCCTGTGTTACTCCCGCAACAAGCAGAAGAGTGGCTAAGATGACAAGTGGCTTCATTGCTATTTTAAGGTTCAGGGCTAAATTTACTACTTTCAATGTGAAATCGCTCGCCTTAAAAAAGACGGGATTACTGACTGGCTGATATAGCCTTTTCGGGCAGCTTCTAACATTTTTTTAGCTTTTCGGGCTTTGCAACGAGAAATAAAAAAAGCGACCGAAAACATTCGTTTTCAGATCGCTAGGTTCGCTAATCGCCCCAAGTCATTGACAAATTGGTTCGAGAATTGTCCTGCCAGGTCGACTTGAGTCTAAAGCTATCTTAAGACGGAAGCCCGTAACACACTGTGTTTCGGGCTTTTTTCGTTTTCTCCACTTCAAAGGGCGGGGTTAATAAAATTTGGTATTCCACATTTTCAAGCTAATTTTATAGAACGAAAGTCCTCTCTTCAATTTTATCCCTTCCCACAACAATCCTTACTATAGTCCCCCCGAGAATTTTAATAATATTGGACTAATCCGATAACAAGGGAAAACGGTCTTCATTTGAATTCCTCTGAGCTCTCCGTGGTCCACCAGGTACCGAATCTCACGAATCATTTTTTAGCCAACTAAAACTAAAAACAATGAAGAAGTTTATCATCAATAGCCGAATTTCCGTGCTATTGGCATTCTGCTTTGCCATGTTAGTCCCGAGTTGCAAAAAAGGTGACCATCCGCATGGTGTCCCAAAGACCGCACAATTACTCGTTACGGGCCTGGAGGAACTCCAGGGCAGTGCCGTCGGTCCTGACAAGGCGTTGTACGTCACCGCACCACTCGCCGGCACCATCTGGCGTGTAAACCCGAAGACCGGCGCCTTCACTCCCTTCACCACCGGATTGCCGAAGCGCATCCCGGATCTGTTCTACATTGGTAGTGGAGTGGTCGATGTCGCCTTCCGCGGCGGGACTGCCTATGCACTGGTTACCGGTGTTGCGCCGGATCTCGATGGTCACGACACCGTAGGCATATACCGTGTGGACGGGCCGAATAGCTTTACGATCGTTGCGAATATCGGCGCGTGGTCCGTTGACCACCCCCCGGTGCCGGCCTTCTTCGTGCCTACCGGCTTCCAGTATGCGCTCGAACCCTACCGGGACGGTTTCCTTGTCACTGACGGGCACCATAACCGCGTACTATATGTCACGCTCGACGGCGAGATCACTGAGGTGATCGCCTTCGCGGATGTCGTGCCGACGGGGCTGGCGGTGAGAGGCAACACGATCTACGTCACCCAAGCCGGTCCCATTCCCCACCTGCCTGAGAATGCCAAGCTCATGTCCATCTCGCCAAAGTCGCCCACTGCCACGGAAGTGGCATCCGCCGCGGGGTTGGGTGTTGGGTTATTCGTCGACGTGGAATTTGGCTTCGGGAGTAGCCTCTATGCCCTCGCACAGGGCATCTGGGATGGTCCCTTTGAAGGGGCACCGGCGTTGCCGAACACCGGCGCACTCCTGAAACTCAAACCGAATGGCACTTTCAGCGTCATCGTAGACAGCCTTAACCAGCCCACCTCGATGGAGTTCATCGGAAACAGCGCCTACGTGGTTAGCCTCGCCGGCGAGGTCTGGAAGATCGACAATTTCTCGCATCCGATTTCTGGTCATTGACATCTGTATTTTAGATCCATCTCCTCACCTTCTTCCTAAAAGTCTCATAATCTTCTCCAAATGCCTCCTGCAGATATTGTTCCTCTTTTCGGATCACAACCTGTTGAATAGTGATCATCAACAAAGGGAGCAACAGCATAGTCCAGGCATTGCCTTTGAAAATGGCTACCCCATCATACAAAAGCAGCAGTCCCAGGTACATGGGGTTGCGGGTGATGGCATAAATGCCGGTTGTTTGGAGAGAACTTGCCGGCCTAACCGTTACGAGCGTGTTTTTGGATGCGGCAAACCGGCGGAGGGCGGCGAAAAGGATTAAAAAACAAAGCACAAACATGATCCAGGCTGCTGCCCGGGCCGCAATGGTTTCCTGCCAACTGTTGGGTAGTGGCCATTGCTTTTGCAGTAAATGGGAAAGAAAGAAAAATGCGGCATAGATCAGCGGCGGCGGCACGTAAACGCCGGGGTGTTTTTTGTTCTCCATAAAATGAAAATTATTGGAAAACGAAATTATAGGGTCAATTCGTCAGGCTCTGGTATAAAAGCGACATTTCTAACCGGTGGGGAATTCGCTGTAGCCACTGGTGGGCTGTAAATAGAAGCGGCTGGGAGGAAATTCGGCAAATTCTTTAAACTCCCGGAGTATATGTGAGGAATCTGTATAATCACATTCCGCGGCAATATCAACCCAACTCCTATCGGGGTATCGGTTCTTTATTTTCATCGCCCATTCGAATCTGACAATGCGGACGAACAATTTAGGAGATATGCCTACCCGGGTGGTGAAATTGCGTTCGAACTGTCGGCGACTGAGGCAGGCCATAGCGGCCCATTCTTCCAGGGGGCGGGTATTTTGCGGATCGAGCATGCTGATAGCCACCTTATCAAGAGCCTCTTCCGGCCGGCACGAATGGATAACTTGTTTCTCCAGGAAGGCCTCAGCGATCCTGGCCATCGAATCGTAATCAGCTGCCTGGCGCAACCGATGCAGAATTTCGACTACTTCATTCCCCCAGAACTTCGTTGCGTCCAGCCCGGTATTGACGATTAGCCGCATATTATTGCCAAGCAGACGATATATGCCGGTCGGATGAAAAGCGACTTTTAGCATCAGGTGATCTTTACCAAATAGCAACCCGGCTGTCTTATATTTTGGCCCGGTGACGATCACCGGGGGAACGGGCAGTTCCATCCGGGTAGGAGTAATTAGTGTAGTCGGGTCATTAATATAGAAATAGAGATTTTGTTCGGTATTAGCCAGGCAGGAGATAAACCGTGGAGGCAGATCTCCTTCGACATTCCAATTCGCACGATAGATCTGAAGTTCCCGGATAAGGGTGCCCAGGATGGCCGGAGGATGATATACTTTATAAAAAGGCAAAATTATTTAATCACTTTATTCCCGGATTAAAGGTAATGTGTTTGTACTCAAGAAAAGCTTCCATTGCCGCCTCTCCATTCAAACGTCCAATGCCACTTTGTTTGTATCCCCCTTCTTCAAACTCGGGAAATACCTGGGCATAGGTATTTATCCAGATGGTGCCGGCTTGTAATGCTTTGGCAACCCGCCAGGGCCTGTCCACATCGCGTGTCCAGATGCCGGCCGCGAGTCCATAATCGCTGTAGTTTGCCAGGGCAATCGCTTCGGCTTCCGTGTCGAACACCTGTAATGTTGCGACAGGACCAAATACTTCCTGCTGGACGACAGGGAGATCGGGGTTGGTCACCTCCAGAAGAGTAGGCCGGTAAAAGGCCCCCTTGCCAAGTATGCCTTCGGTAGCGGGACCACCCCTGACAATGACTTTTGCCCCGGAGGCAATGGCCTCTTCCACCACACCATTTACCCGAAGTACGTTCGCTTTGTCGATCATCGGGCCCAGCTCACTGGAAGGATCAGATGCGGGGCCTACGCGGACCTTTTCGAGTCGCTCTGCAAGTAGTTGCTTTACCCTTTCGGCAACTGCTCGTTGTACGAGTATCCGGCTGCCGGTCATACAAAACTGCCCGCTAAAGATCGTAACTGCCTTGCCTATCGCAAAAATGGCAGCCTCTATATCCGCATCATTAAAAACGAGCATTGGGGTCTTACCGCCCAGTTCTAAACTAAGTCGTTTCAATCGCGATGCACCGGCTGCCATAATCGCCCGGCCTGTTTTACTGCTTCCTGTAAAGCTGATGACCGGGACATCGGGGGAATTGACCAGGAATTGAGCGGCTTCACTCCCGCTTTCCGTAAGGATATTTATCACGCCTATGGGCAAATCCGGTGTTCCGGACAGTATTTCGCAAATAAGATGATTGGTTTGAGCCGTAAGGCCAGGCAATTTCACGACTGTGGTGGCACCTGCCGCCAGGGCCGGGGCAAGCGCCCTGATCGTTAAGGCCACCGGCGCGTTGAATGGTGCAATAATGCCCGCCACGCCCACGGCTTCACGGATCGTAAAGGAAAAACTACCAGGTCTTACTTCCCCCGAACGCCCTGCCGTAAAGGTTTTGGCTGCCCAATACCGCAGAAGCATTGGCGCCGCATCAACTTCCATCGCAGCTTCCGACGCTATCTTTCCATTTTCGGCACATAATATCTGTATCAGATCGTTGGCTCTCGTTTCGATCCGATCAGCCATGGCCAAGAGAACCTTAGACCGTAGTGCGTGATCGGATTTCCATCCTGTTTGCCGGAAGGCGGTCAATGCGGCATCCACCGCTCTCCCGGCTTCTGCGTCTCCGCCGTCAGCATAGGTCCCAAGAGATCCCCCGGTGGCCGGGTTTAGGCTTATCCCATGTTTTTGGGAATCTATCCACTCGCCGCCGATCCAATGTTTTGCAATACTTTGTGTATCGGCGGTTACACCTTTTGATGCTGGTGCCTTTTCAAGGATTTCCATGAGCTGTTTATTTAACCCTAAAGTTGAAACATAGTGGGCATAGCCCGGTGGTAAAAAAAGGACATTCCTATATCAGGCCCCATCCGGGAGACGCAACCGGCTCTGGTAGACGCAACCGGCTCTGGTAGACCTCGTCTGTAAGGCCCAGCCTTCTTTCAGGGGAGTTACCCTCCAGTAAATGCAGCTCATTGGGAGTAACCCCGGTGAGATCTTTGTAATCTTTTACCAGATGCTGGTAATCAAAGTAATCGCATTCCAGCGCAATGCGCAGCCAGTCCCAATCCGGGTTGGCATTTTTCGTGTTGAAGGCTTTTGAAAATCGGATGATCTTCGTATAGGTCTTGGGATTAACCCCTGCCCTCTCATTAAATTTTCTCCTGAATTGTTTTGGACAGAGACAAGACTCCCTGGCGAGCCAATCGAGGGAAACATTGCCGTCCCTTTGCATCATCAGTTTGCTTACCGAATCTAACTGGTGCACACTCTTGCGTACGCCCTTTATAAGGGTATCTACAAATTTATCCGCGACTTGCAGCATTTCAGTATAATTTCCTGCATGCCGAAGCTGTTCAAGGATAAAGCGGATATTTTTTGAAAAAATGTCTTCTGCGTCGAGGTATTGATTGGTCAGCTCGAAAGAGGGGATACCCGTTAACCGGTATAAGCCGGTGGGTTGAAAAACGACCTGGAAATTGAGAAAATCCCTTCCCAAAAACCTGTTCAAAACAGAGGTCAACTGACCCACCAGAACGATCGGTAGTTGATAGTCTTTTTTTTTGGCATTCAATAATTCCACCTGTTCTCCCTCCCGGGTAAAAAAATGAAGGCATTCTTCCGGCAGCGGGGGATAAGCCTTAAAGGGGAACTCGGCCGTTTTGTCAAACTCAAAATGAACGATCCTGTAACATCGCACGAACTCCCTGAATGCGGGATCAGGCAAATAGTCACGCACGATCATAATGAGTGCTTCCTTTGATTTACTTCAAGATATGACTTTTAATTGTAATAAGGCGTCCAGTTTTCGATAACCCTCGTTAAGCCCTTTTTCTACGCCCGACTGCATCATGGCGTTTCTATCGGCAACCGAACGGAAAACAGAATGTGCGGTCACCTTTGTCCGGTTATCCGGTAATTCTTCAAAGATCACGGTATCCAGCGTAACGTGTCCTCTCTCGGGTAAACCTTCAAATTCAAAAGTTTGGATGATCCTTTCCGGCGCCGTTACCTCATGGATCGCGCCGTTGAAAGCCGCGATGGTCTTTCCCTGCCGGTTACAAATAAAGTATCGGTAAGCTCCTCCCGAACGCGATTCATACTTCTCTATTTTCATGATCCTGTCTTCGGGGCCAAGCCATTGCACCAATATTTCCGGATCGGCGTAGGCATTGAATACAGCTTCTCTCGGGGCATCAAACTCCCGAATGATGTAGATCTCCTGTTTGTTGCTCTCGGCGATGATCTTTGTTTGATTTTGCGTGCTCATTTTATTTATTTTTTGTTATTGATCTTTTCGCTTTTTATTAACCAGCTTGTTAAGAACCTTATCCAGGCGATCATGTTTTTGCTGCCATACCGCTCTGTACTGTTCTATCCACTGGGCTACTTCATCCAGTTTTTCGAGTTTGGCCTCGCAATACCTTTCCCGCCCTTTTTTCTCTACGGCTATCAGCCCGCACTCGATCAATATTTTCATGTGCTGTGAAATAGCCGGTCTGCTCATTGTGAAGTTTTCGGCAATGGTATTAAGGTTCAATGGCTGGTGAGCTATAAGGTTAATGATCTCTCTTCTTGTAGGATCCGATATTGCATGGAATACGTCTCTTCTCATAGTGTTACAGTTATATGTAAGTAATCGCTTACAAATATATGCGTAAGTATTTACTTACGCAAAAAAAATTACTTTGAAGGTTTTTTGGGGATTCAGACTTCCGATATCACCGGGTCCCATATAATCCTGCGGCATTGTCATGCAGCGCCATCCTGGCCATTTCCATTGCCTTTGCGCGGTCTATTTCACCGTCGTTTATCATGCCGGTTAATGCCAGTGCCAGCGCCCGCCTTGTCGAGTTGTTTGAAAGCCATGTCACCACCTCCCAGTCAATTTCCGGGCTTAAGGAAAAGGCATCCGTTCCAAAAAGGATCTTTTCGGGGTACATTTCAAGCCAGTTCCTCAATGTTTCACTGAGCTCACGGGGGTAAGTGATCAGTGTTTGCAGCGAAAAGTCGCCATAAACATTTGGTTTGCTCATCAGGGAGCTGACCTCTTTTGTGAAGGGATAGCCGCCATGGAGGAGCACAAAATTGGTTTTACGCAAAGAACTATCGTTAAAAACCGATTGAAGGAGCAAAGGGTTGCTGCCGCTTTGGTCGTAGAAACTGCCGACCCCCGAAAAGCAATGGATGTGAACTGCCATTCCCAGGCGGCCTGCTTCACGTGCCAGGTAGTAGAAAAGAAAATCCTGGAGGATCTTATAGTCATTGGCGCGCGGCTCGCCGCCTGCTACGAACCTCGCGTAAGTTGCGCTGGCTATCGTCCTGTCGGGGTTGTTAAAATCCAGTTTGCGCAGGTAGGCGGCTTCGAATTTAATGGCCACTGCCCCGGCCTTCTTTTGCCTTTCGAGCGTTGGCGTCACAATGGTCTTAAGGTAAAGATCCAGTGATGACGGCAAGGTGCTCAGGCCAAGATCGCCGATATAGCGTTTGAGCAATTTCTCCACCCCAGGGTAAAAGCCATTGTAGTCCGGATTGGCGGCTTTCGCCTTTTTGTTGCTAAGCGGAAACAGTAAGGCATCGTCAAATGCCACCCATCTAAAACGGGGATGAATCAGCCCCTCGCCCATCGCAACCCGGTTGGCGAACATCGTTTCAATATTGACCCTGTCCAGTACCCAGGCCGGAAAATTTTCTCCCAGCCTGTCGAGTACGCGTTGTTTGGAAGCCATCAGTTCTTTGAGATGTGCCGGGCTCCTGTCATTATAGGGATAGCCATATAATTCCTTCCAGGCCCTGATGAATTCGGGGTTGGTTTCTCTGATCCGGAAGGGCAGCGGGAAAGGGGGAACGGCTTCGACCGGTAATGCGTCATATTCATTATCGGGCTTCTGCCCCGCAGCCACATACTTCAATGGATGCGCGTGATTGTCGATCGCTTTGATCGCCGAAATATCTTTCAGCAGGTCTTCATCTATCCCCACTTGCGCGCGGGCTATCATCGGCGCGATCGCCAGCAATAAACATACGCTGACCACAATCGATCGATCTCTCATATTAGTATAGTTTTGGCAACCTAAATTTACAATTCCTGGAAGACGTTAAAAAGCCCGGCCTCAGCTTTCCGACAAATAACCGGTAAGCATGGAGATCACCGAAACGATAAAAAAGATGATCGCATATTTCTCCTGTCCGGCCCTGGACCATAAGAAAGCCGCCAGTCCGAAAAGGACGGTGGCAAAAATGGCCCGATAAGGCATTCCCAATCTGCGGGAAGATCTGGGTGCGGCCCATATCCCCCATAGAAAGGCTACTGCCAGCGGCAGGCCGATTCCCCATAGCCAGGCGGGGGCGCCTGTATGGGTATGGAATCCCCAATAGCCCAGTGCCGTCAACATCCCTAATTCCATAAAAAAAAGGACGACCAGATTAAATTGTAATACGGTCTTCATTCGTTACTTATTTTTCATGTAAATGACGTTATAATAGTCGACATTTGTCTGGACCCTTTAAAGAATATCATCACTTGCACATGGCCAAAGTAAGCTTCAATAACAAAAATCAAGTCTTTTACACCTCCCTAAAAGCGTCTGTAGACCAATATTTTACATATACTGGAAAAAAGAAGACGGGCAATGTACAGCTATACGTTAAATCTGTCGTTCTCATCCTTTCGGCTATTTGCTTATATGTATTATTGCTATTTGTACCCATGACGGTTCTGCCCACGATCCTGGCCAGTTTGTTTTTGGGTTTCGCGCTGGCAAGCATCGGGTTTAATGTCATGCACGACGCCAATCATGGCAGCTATTCTTCCCGTAAATGGGTTAACAAGACACTCGGGCTTACCCTGAATGCCCTGGGGGGTAATAGTTTCATCTGGAAACAAAAGCACAATATCATCCACCACACCTACACCAATATTGAAGGGATCGATGATGATATTGCCAAAAGCCCTTTTATCCGGATGTGTGGCTCACAGCGGTGGTTGCCTGCTCATCGCCTGCAACACCTTTATACTCCGTTGCTATACGCCTTCAGCTCCATCATTTGGGTGCTTTTCCAGGATTATGAGAAGTATTTTAGAAGGAAGATAGTCAACACCCCGCTTGCGAAGATGTCGGCGGCCGATCACACGATCTTCTGGATAAGCAAGGTGCTTTACCTGGTCTTTTATATCGTTGTTCCCATTGTGCTGATGGGTTGGCAATCCTGGTTGGTGTACTTTTTCTCCATGCACATTGGCCAAGGGCTCACCCTATCCATCATTTTCCAGCTGGCCCATGTCGTTGAGGAAACAGAATTTGATTCGGTAAGCGTTGAAGCGAAGCTGATAGAGAATGAGTGGGCAATACACCAGGTAAAAACGACTGCCAATTTTTCACGCAATAACAGAATTATTTCGTGGCTTGTCGGCGGGTTGAATTATCAGATAGAACATCATTTATTTCCGCGAATAAGCCATATACACTATCCGGCATTGAGCAGGCTTGTTCAGAAGGAGTGCGCGGCGTTTAATGTGCCCTACAATAATATGCCCACCTTCAGATCAGCCGTCGTTTCACATTTTCGGTTTATCCGGCTTTTGGGAAAGAAGCCAGCGTAGGTCGCCTTTCAGGGGTTCGGGCTTACCAATGCCTTTTCGGTGAAACGGTTCTTTTGAATTCGTATTGATTTTCAATTAGTTGTATTTCCTGGCGCTTCCTTCCTGTAAAAACGATCACCTATAACCAGGCCATTAACGGTCGCCCGGCCGCTAAGCACCTTGTCATTGAACTTTTCCAATCTTGAGCTGCCGCTTGGTATGACGCAATAGTCACATTTGGTCATAATAAGACGGATAACGAATTGATCTTCTTTGCTGGTGATCGTTCCTCTGTAGTAGAAGAAACCACCGTCTGATGCCGACCAGACTGTATCATGTCTATGGATCGTGACCGGGTCCTGGGAAACCCATACGCTATCACCTTTTATTGTAGCCTTGCCCGGATGTCGTGTTTGTGAGGAAAAGACCTAGAAAGAGTATGGAGATTAAAATTGGGTTATCCATTGGCTAATTTGTCAAAAGGTGTAATTGATTCACCACTCTTTAATATAGTAACGCTATTGTTATCTTCGGTCACACAAAAGAATGTAAACCAACCGTATTTTTTTTCAACAATGAAGAAACTGGCCTTGTGCAGTCGTACCAGGGCAATCAGCGAACCTAGATTGCAATCATACACATAGTGGCTTGCTGTCGGCGCCTGACTATTGGGGATTATTACCCAATGATTGGTCGAATCAGTCAGAAACATTAAAGAGCTTTCCAGGTCTTTCGCGTTTATGGTTGCTACTTCAATTTCTTTTCTAATATTATTCTTCCAATTGGAAAAATGGTAATTAGAATTGACCTTCTTTATAAAGCGATTCTCAATCTTTTTCATTATCTCAACCCAATCGCTAAAGGGGACTGAAAACTCTGCAGGAGAATATGATTTTTTTAGTCTGTCTATATGTTCTTCCCAATACATATTGGTCAAGATTTTGGCAATACTGAATCAAGTCAATTTTGCTTTTGGAGAATTACTTATCCAAAAAAGCAAGCACCATCTTCATAAGCGCCACCCGTTTATTTGTGAAGGGATGATCGGTTTGCCAAACGTCGTATTTGAAATAGGACTCGTTAGCCGATCGTAACGCATTGGCCAGGGCACTATTCCGGGTATGTTCATCAAGCATTATGAGCTGTTTTTTCGCCAATGCGGTTGCCCCTTTGGCCAGATTAAAATAGTCCGGGTCCTTTAATACGGGATCAAATATTTCATGAAGCGAGGAATTTAAAACGAAGTACCGTCCGCCAAGGTCGGGGGCGGCGGCCATTGCCACCATTTCCTTTTCTGTCAGCACCTTTTTGTAATCACCGTAAATATCCCAGGTCGATAAGGCAAAGCCCTTTTTTATTCCGGGCAGCAGCTGCAATGCCTTCAGACAAACAAACCCGCCCATGCTATGCCCAAACAGCGCGATATTGGAGGTGTCGATCTGCAAAGAATCTGCCTGTTTTCTACAAAAAGCCACGACGTTGACCACATCTTCAACACAGTTTTTGAACGAAAATTTGCCCTGGCTTCCCCACGACCCACGATAATCAAAATAGATAACATTCCATCCATGGGCCCTGACCACCTGTGCCAGGTCGAGGTTACGCTCGTTACCCGGATAGCCATGGAGGAGCAACAGCGTAGGGTGTTTGCGGGACCCATTCGCCTTATAGATAAATCCGGCTAAGAGCGCATTATTCGAAGGAATAAATAACTCCGTCATGCCGGCCGGCGAATTCTTATCCCAGGAGATGTCCCTTAAGACGATGGAATCGGTTTGGGCAACGGCAAGGGTTGAAGCAAAGAAGGTCAACACAAGGGAAAACCATAAACACAATGCGGGCTTTGATCTGAAGAGAAGGGGCATAATTTAAAGTGGGGTTTGATAACAAAGATATGGATTAGGAGCTCTGGGTTAGCGCGCGCGGTGCTGATTGGGCCAGGGCCTCCCCTCGCCGGTTTCGCACAGCAACTTTAAACTCCGCAGGAACTGGCCCCAGGTATAGCTGCATTCGGCGAACATGGGCGTATCCTCCCGCCAGCCATCATGCCGGAAGATCAACAGCGTCCCTTCCGGTTCACTTTGCTGACCGATCTGATCCTGTGCTTCTGGATGCAGACGCAGCAAGGTGGCTTTGCTGCCCGGCAGGAGGGTAAAAGAGAGTGCGGTTCCTGTCCACTCGGCAGCCCCGCTGATGCAGGTCCACTTGACGAGTTCACCGGGTTTTAGTTGCGTAATCTTCATTTCCTTGAAGTAATCCGGGCCAAAGGGAAAGCGGGCGATGCTGTTGACCTCGGCCCTGGCCGTCGTGTCGGGTGTCCACCAGGCGGCGAGGCCTTCCTGCGTGGTGAGGGCGCGATAGACGTTTTCAGCAGACGCGCCTATAAGTACTGACTGGTGGATATCCGGCATTGGTTGGGCTTTGCTATTTTATCGTTATGACCGCGCGCCGGTTCTGGTGATTGACGGCGGGATTGCCGGGCTGCACGGGATCGCTTTCGCCGGCCGACGTGACGCTCATTCGGTTGCGGTCGATGCCTTTTTCCCGGAGGTAACGGGCAACGGCACGGGCCCTTGCCGCCCCTACCCCTTTGTTCTCCGTTTCGGTTTCGCTGTCGCAATAATGCCCTTCAATGATGATGCGAACTTCGGGATATTGCTTCAGGAGGTTTACCACATCTTCCAGATGGGCTTTCTGGATCTCGGGAACGGCTGTCTCCCCAACAAAACCAAATACAATTGGCGCCTGGATGATCGCTGCTTCGTCATAGTTGAGGGTCGACTGCGTGGGTTGCTGCGAGCCGATCTTTTTGGGCTGGTAGGCCGGTTTTTCCTTCGAGGCGCCGATGGTCAGCCTTGCCTGCAGTCCGAAGGAAAATATTTTCGCCGGGCCGGCACCGGGCAGATCGAGCACGCTGTTGACCTTCACCCCGTTTATCCCGGAGGAACTGTAGGTGGCGAGGGACGTGACGCTGTTCTTGCCATTTACCTTGGTCAGGCCGTAGTCGAGGAAAAGGCCCGTATAAAGACGCATCCCGGGTCTTATCACAAAACTTACACCGGAGGCTGCGCTTAGCGCCGCCGCGGGTTTCAGGTCGGAGCTGGTGCTGCCGGACCAGTTGTTCAGAGTTCCGAAGCCATGTTGGGGCAGGTTGGACACCGCGATGTTGAAATCGGGATAATAGCCGGACATACTCAGCTGTTGTGCGGAGGCCTGGATGCTGGTATGGAAGGGGATGAATACTTTTGCGCCGCCATTGACGTACCACTGGATGTCGGCGTCGATGGTATGGAATTGCAACAGCAGCGGAATGCTTGCGGCAAAAAATCGCTGCGATTCCTTATACCCGGTTACTTTCACGTTGTATTGAAACGCGGAACCCCCGTCGTCCACCTCACCATAGGTAAGAACAAGGCCGTCCCGCAAGCTGGCCTGGGTACGGTAGAGCCCGCCGGAGATGCCGGTCAAAAACCCCAACCGGCTGGTCAGCCGAAACGTATAGTTCACCCCCAAAGAACCGCCCGGCTGTTGCTTGTTCTGGCCGTTCTGCAACGAGTATTGCAATCCCTGCAAACCGGCGTTCAACTCCACCCCTATCTCCTGCGCACGGGCTTGGGTGAGAATTGCGGTAAGACAGACCAGGGCTCCTATTATTTTCGCGATCATTTTATTGCTTTCTGATTTTCATTTGTCATATCCTATTTCACCACCAGCACATTGGTGCTTGCCTTTTGTCCGCTGGCCAGCAGCAGGTTGATAACGTAGATGCCTGTTTCGGCAGGCATGGTCACCTGCATCGCCGGCTGAACGGCGGTTATTTGTTGCCGGACCCTGCCGGTGAGGTCCACGATCTGCATAACGGCGCCCGGCAAGGCGGCGCTGGTATAATTGCTGGTCACGGTGACCTGCGTGCCCGCGGAAGCCGGATTGGGACGAACGCTGATCCCCCCGGTCAACGGGGCGCCGCCGGTGATGGCGAGTATACAGCTCTGGATCTGCTGGCCGATCAGGTTGGTCGCAACGACATAGTATTTGCCGTTGAGCGTGGGTGTTTCGCTATAATACGGGTTCGTGGCGCCTGCAACGGCCTGGCCATCCTTGTACCATTGCCATTGTAAATAATTGCCACCGCTGTTGTCAAAGAAGATGGCATCGGTCCAGTGTTGCCGGATGAGCGAAGCAGACTGATAGAATACGGTGTCGGTAACGGGCGGCGCCGCGGTGTGATTGGCGTCCCCGGTCTGCGTGGCGGTTACGACCGTGGAGCCCGGGTGCAGCAAGGTCAGTACGTTCCCCGATACGCTGGCGACGCTGGTGTCGGGTACCGAATAGGTCACCGGCAGACCGCTGCTGGCCGTCGCGGTCAGCTGCACCTGTGTTGTGCTGTTGCAGCCAACCATCAGACTTTGGCCCCAGGTGATATGCTGCGGGGCAACGGTGATCGTCAACAAGCTTCCGGTGTAATTGAGCGTATAGTTGTTGCCGCCACTAAGGCTGCCGAGCGTTATGGGATAGGTACCTACATTCTCACCTGCCGCTCTGCTCAGCGATCCGGTAAATATTCCGGTGTTGTCTCCATTTAAATAGCCGCTGGCTGTATACGCTAGCGCCGGGTCTGCGCTGCCATAGACTTTTGTCTGAGGCGTGGCGGTTACGGCCAGCGCAGCTGGATTGACGGTGAGTGTGCCGGGGTTATAGACAAAGTTGTAATTCGGACTCACCGCGCCGGATACCGTGATGGGATAAGCGCCGGCGGGCGAGGCCGGGGTTACCGTCGTAGCTACCGTAGCCGGCGTGATCAGCCTGGAGAGATTGTCCCCGTTGACAAAACCACTGTAGGACGCTGTCAGCGGCGGCACTGCGCCTCCGTAGGTGATGGACTGGTCAGCCGCCGAAACGGTCAGCACCGCCGGCCGGATCGTATAGTCGCCATTGTTATACTGGATGGTATAGTTGGGGTCCACCGCACCGGAGGGGATCAGGGTATAGGTGCCTACGGGGGCACCCGGATAGGCCGTGTTGGTGATGGTTGGCAGCACGGTCAGGCTGTTGGGACCATCCCCGTTGAGGAAGCCGGTGTAGCTGATCGGAAGCGATCCGGTGGGTACGAGGGGATCGCCGTAGACGCTGCCGGAGGGACTGGCCGTGATGTTCAGGACGGCGGTTGCCACGGTCAGGGTGCCGTCGACATAGCTGAAACTATAGTTGGACGACGATCCGCCGCTGGCCGTGATCGGATAGTTGCCGGCGGGCGAAGCCGGTGTTGCCGTCGTCGAGGCCGTGGGCTGTGCCGCCAGGCTGGCCGCGTTGTCCCCATTGACAAAGCCGGTGTAGCGGACCGTCAGCGGGGGCAGCGGACCTCCCAGGGACATGGCTTTGTTGTCGGCCGTTACGGTTAGCAGCGCCTTGTCTACCGTCAGGGTGCCCGGCTGATAGGAGATGCTATAGTTGGGATCCACCGCACCTGACGCGGTGATGGTATATGGTCCGGCAGGGGAAAGCTGATTGGCCAACGTGGAGAGTGTGGGCGGTGTCGTCAGGCTGCCGGCATTGTCGCCGTTGACAAAGCCCGCATAGGTGGCGTTTAAAGGCGGCACTGTGCCTCCATAGGTGATATTCTGATTTGCCGCCGTAATCGTCAGGGCCGCCTGGCTGATCGTATAGTTGCCGGTGACATACTGGATGGTATAGTTGGGGTTTACGGCGCCGGAGGGTGTCAATGTGTAGGTGCCCACGGGAGAGCCTGGCAACGCTGTGTTGGCGACGGTTGGCGGTACGGTCATACTGCCGGGACCGTCTCCGTTTACAAATCCGCTGTAATTGACGGTAAGCGCACCGCCGGACAAGAGGGGAGCGCCATAGACGCTGCCGGCGGGATTGGCGGTGATGGTGAGGAGGGCGGTAGCCACGGTCAGGGTGCCGGGGAGATAGTTGAAGCTATAGTTCAAGGATGCGCCACCGCCAGCGGTGATCGCGTAGCCGCCGGCGGGCGAGCCCGCCGTTGCCGTGGTAGAGGCTGTGGGTGCGGCGGTGAGGCTGCCCACATTGTCTCCATTGACGAAGCCGGTGATGCTGACGGTCAGGGGTGGCAGGGGGCCGCCCAGGGCCATGGCTTTGTCGTCGGCCTTGACGGTCAGCGGCGCCTTGCCCACCGTCATCGTGCCGGGCTGGTAGCCGATGGCATAGTTGGAATTCGCGGCCCCTGTGACGGTGATGGGGTAAGGCCCTGGGGGGGATGTCGGGCTGGCCGTCGTGGAGAATGCCGGCGGGGTCGTCAGGCTGGCGGCGTTATCGCCATTGACAAAGCCGGTATAGGTGGCGGTTAACGGCGGCACCGCGCCTCCATAGGTCATGTTCTGGTCCGCCGCGGTAATGGTCAGGGCCGCCGGGCTGATCGTATAGTTGCCGGTGACATAGTTGATGGTATAGTTGGGGTTCACGGCGCCGGAGGGAGTCAGGGTGTAGGTGCCTGCGGGAGACCCCACCCCTGCCGTGTTGGCGACGGTCGGCGGCATCGTCATACTGCCGGGGCCGTCTCCGTTGACAAAACCGCTGTACGTGACGGTAAGCGCACCGCTGGACACCAGGGGGGCGCCATAGACGCTGCCGGCGGGTTCGGCGGTGATGGTCAGGATGGCTGTAGCTATGTTCAGGGTGCCGGGGACATAGTTGAAGCTATAGTTCATGGATACGCCGCCGCCGGGTGTGATCGGATAAGGACCGGCGGGTGAGGTCGCCGTTGCCAGGGTCGAGCCCGTGGGTGCGGTCGTGAGACTGGCCACATCTTCTCCATTGACGAAGCCGGTGATACTGACGGTCAGGGGCGGCAGGGGGCCACCCAGCGGCATCGTCTGGTTATCGGCCGTGACGGTCAGCGGGGCCTTGCCCACCGTCATCGTTCCGGGGTTGTAGGTGATGGCATAGTTGAGACTCGCCGCGCCGGAGACCGTGATGGGGTAAGGACCGGGGGCGGAGGTCGAGCTGGCCGCCGTAGAGAAGGAGGGGCCGGTCGTCAGGCTGGCGGAATTGTCGCCGTTGACAAAGCCGGCGTAGGTGGCGCTTAAGGCCGGTATGGCCCCCCCATAGAGCATGTTCGCATCGCCTGCCGTGATAGTCAGGGCGGCCTGGTCGATGACCAGCGTGTAGGTCTGCGTGCCGATGGTCTGATCCGGCGCCGGGGTGGCGTCCGCGGCTGCGAGGGTAAACGTGTACGAGCCGGCGGCGGTTGGCGTACCGGATATTCTTCCGTCGGGGGTCACGGACATGCCCGGGGGAAGGGTGCCTGCGGAAAGAGAAAAAGTATACGGAGAGAGGCCACCTGTCACCGTCAGGGGCTGATCGGTATAGATCGAGCCATATAGCCCATCGGGGATCGTTGTGGGTGAAAAGGTCAATGTTGTCTGGCCGTATAACAGGTGGGTCAATCCGGTTAAGAGGGCTGCAACTATGAAAGACTTCAATTGCATAAGGGCGACACGTAGTTTTGGATCGTAATAATACTATATAATTTACGACAATAAAGCCCGAAATCCTAGGATCGGCGTTATTTGCCGATAAAATTGGCTGTCAACCACTAAAAACTCCATTTCACCGACAGTTTTCGCCCGTTAATCGTATTTCCCAATGGACAGTTTTCCAACGACACGATCTTTGTGTCGAAGGATAGAGCCTTAAATCGCTGTCTGGCCGGCAGCAAGCCTGTGTACCATCCAAGAAACAGAAGAGAAGCCTATGATGACCATTCATTTCCCCCGTCAGGACTCTACTACATGTCACACTACCTGGACGGAAATATCCCCCCGGTGATGTAAATTACCGGGGGGATGATCTTAACCCGGGATCATCTTACGTGGGACCACCCTAAGCGGGCAGCGAGGCATAGTAATCCCTGGCCTCCTTCAACGCACTGAGGCAAACCCTTTTCACGGCCGTAATGGCATCCAGGAATCTTTTTTCATCGAAGATCTCGAATTCCAGCACGTCGAGATGCGGCTGGATCTCGTCCAGCAGTCCCAACACCGCAACATCGGATCGCATGATATGCGCAACTTTCGCGAGTGCGACGGCATCCTGGTTGGCTAGTCCCGTTTCCAGGTCCCCGATATCGCCGGGGATCACCTCGATAAATTGTTTTGTCACGGTCTTTTCATAGTCCTTATTCCCCTCGCTGATCCCGTGCATATACCGCAGATCGATATGCTGGTAATCGTGGTTTACGCCGGTGAAACGTTCGATCAGTCTGAAGAGTTCGCGTTCACTGATGGGTTTGGCAATGTAGTCATTCATTCCATAGCTGAGACATTTCTCCCGTTCGCCCGCAAACGCATGGGCCGTCATCGCGATGACGGGCGTGTCGAGCTTTAATTTCATCCTGATCTCCCGGGTTGCGGTATAGCCGTCCATCATGGGCATCTGGACATCCATCAGGACCAGGTCGAATCGCCGGGTCTGTAATCTTTTTATCGCTTCCATCCCATTGTTCACAATGTCATAGGAGAACCTCCAACGATTGAGCAGATGCTTGACGAGGTTCTGATTCGTTTCATTATCCTCCACGACGAGGATATGGATATGGCGGGCGTCGGGATATTCGGATTCTGTCGCTGCGGAGGTTGTCGCCCCGCTCAAGGGGCCGATGGCTATTTCATAAGGCAGGGTAAAATTGAAGGTCGTACCGACGCCCGGTTCGCTCTCTACGGATATTTCCCCGTGTTGCAGGTATACCAGGTCTTTAACGATGGACAGACCCAGCCCGGTGCCGCCATATTTGCGGGTCATGGAATCCTCCGCCTGCCGGAATCTTTCAAAGATGTCGGATACTTTTTCCTTTGCAATTCCTATCCCGGTGTCCCTGATGACGAAGCCGAGGAGGATCCGCTTCGGGGTCATTCCCCGATTGGAGATCTTAACCTGTATGGAGCCCTCGGAGGTGAATTTAAGCGCGTTGCCGATCACATTCACCAGGATCTGCGTCAGCCGGGTGGCATCGCCCGACAGGGTATCCGGGATCGACTCGTCGACCGTACAGGAGAAAAGCAACCTCTTTTCATTCATTTTTTCCGCGAACATCGTTTGAACGGAATGCAGGAGTCCCCGGACGCTGAAGGGGGCGGATTCGATGCGCATCATGCCCGCCTCGATCTTCGACAGATCGAGAATATCGTTGATGATCGTCAGCAGGTTATCCCCCGATTGCCGGATGGCATCGACAAATTCTATCAGTTCGGGATCGCGGGTCTTCGATTTTAGCAGGTTCGTGAATCCCAGGATCGCATTCATGGGGGTGCGGATCTCATGACTCATGTTCGCCATGAAGTTCTCTTTGATCATTGAGACCTCCCGTACTTTTTTCTCGGAGGAGTCCAGTCGTTGGATCAGGAGATTCTGCTGGCGTATCCTGCTGATGATATACCAGAACAATACGGCCCCGCTGACGAGCACGATCATGATCATGACGATGCTCCAGTTTTCCGCCTGTGATCCGCTTTCATCGATCGAATTGGAGATAGAATCCAGCAATCGCTGACGGCTGGCGTAGATCCTTCGGCTGGTTTCGTTGACATCGGCGAAAAACAGCCGGTGTTGCATAATGGTCCTGTAACTTTCGGGGGTGACCTTAGCCTTGTGGCGGAAGCTGTCGAGGATCTGATTGATCATCGCGGATTTTTCATCGGCCAGCGTGGCAAGCCGGTTGATGTTCCTCAGGGTGCTATCCTGATTATAGGTTATTCTCAGGGAATCGAGTAAGGTGAGGGCTTCGGCGAGCAGCGATTCTGCCTGGACGAGCGGGATGCTGTCATTGGTGAGTACGGCCCGGCCGATCCTTATTTCTGAGGAGAGGAGGTCTTGCTCCAGTTCGCGCAGGCGGTTTCCCGAGCGCATTTCATTCAACAGCTGTTTGTTCCCGGTGATGAGCAATTGAATATTCCGGGAGGAATTATATTGCATGAAAATGACCAGCAGGTTGCCGGCAATAAATGCGCAAAGTAGGAGATAAATGATCCGGTTACTGGTCATAGCCGATAGATATTGATCAACCTGCTAAAGGATGTTCATTCTCTTGTTCAATGCGGCGCGGAATGCATCGGCCACCGGCAGCGGTCTGCCGTTGATGACCAACGAACCTGCGTCCATGGTGTCTATCTTATTTACTGCCACCAGGTAGGACCGGTGTACGCGCATAAAGTAGGAAGGGGGAAGTCTTTCCTCCACCGCTTTCA
Organism: Puia sp.; assembly: GCF_036500295.1. Lineage (NCBI taxonomy): Bacteria > Pseudomonadati > Bacteroidota > Chitinophagia > Chitinophagales > Chitinophagaceae > Puia > Puia sp. Next base: position 61,599 of record NZ_DASYCH010000009.1, read on the forward strand.
ATGTGGCATGAATAGCATAGAATCGTTCGGACGTGTACAACTTGACATAGTCACCCATGGCCTCCGCATACAGGATACTGTCCAGTTTCAGTCTTCGCACGATATTGGAGTCGCGGATAAAGATGAATTCATCCCCGGACCACTTCACCTCTTCCCTGTTGCTTTCGATGATGTCCCTTGCCTTATCGATGGCCTGCATAAAACGGGGGGTCGTTACGGGCTTTATGAGATAGTCGGCCACGTTGAGTTCAAAGGCATCGGCGGCATACTCTTTTTTGGAAGAGACAAAAATGATAACGGGACGTTTGTTGGTCAGATTGCGGGTGAGGTCCAGTCCTGACATGGCCGGCATTTCGATATCCAGCAGGAGAAGGTCCACCGGTTGGGTTTGCAGCAGATCATAGGCCTCCATTGCGTTGGTGCATTCGGCGACAACAACGATGTCACTTACCTTACCGGCAAGTTGGCGGATGGTGGTCCGGGCGATCTTGTTGTCATCTATGATCAAGGCATTCATACATTAAAAGTAGGAAATATGCCATTGATCGCAGTACACGGGTTGTGGGTAATTAGTGCTGGAACAGGGCCTAATTTAGCTCGGCATTTTCTTTGACGTAATGCATTGTCAATATGAGCTTTATCTCTCGCCGCTCGTTGAAATCATCATACAGATAAACGGCCAGATGCCATTTTTCAATGCCTTGCTCTTTGCTGTCGGCTTTATTGTTCAGGACCAGCAGACCGGAGCAGGAGTTGATGCTTTTCCCATCCTCCAATTTTCCTTCCAGGGAAAAGACCAATTCGCCATTCGAGATATCGGAGAGATGGACTTTCACCCCCGGAAATATCTGGGCATTCACTTTTATTCTTCCCTTGCTGAAAGTCGACCGGGCCAGTCGCGATCTTCCCGTGTCCGTCACCATCAGCTGGCTGTCGCCTTCCAGGGACAGGTTTCCCTTTTCGAAGTCGATATTGACGTTTGTCATATTGGAATTCGGGGCAGCCGTTTCAGGAATAAAATATTCGAGACGTTTGACTGGGATGGTTTGTTTCATTTTATTGGTTTTTAACGCTTGAAGTAAACTTACTTCACTTGACCGGGGAAATTGGGGGTCAATCGTTGAACAGGCAAAAACTGTCGTCGGGATCCTAGACCCTTAGCAGGCCGCGGAATCCCCGGGCTGCGAAGTAGGCGGAGGCGCCGTTGTGATAGATGAACACCTTGCCATACCGGCGATCGGCAAACAGGGCGCCGCCGAGTTTTCGGATGTCGGCAGGTGTTTGCACCCAGCTCGAGGTCTTCAAGTCGAAATCGCCGAGTTGCTGCAATTCCCGGTATTGTTCTTCCGTCAAGAGTTCGATACCCATGGCCGCCGCCAGATCGATTGCACTGTCTGCCGGTTTATGTTCCTTCCTTTCCTCCAGCCCATCCCGGTCGTAACAAAGGCTTCTGCGGCCTTTCGGCGTTTCCGCGGAGCAATCACAAAAGATGTACTCCTGCGTCTTTTTATCATATCCGATGACATCCGGTTCGCCACCTGTTTCTTCCATTTCATCCAGCGACCGGAGTTTTTCGGGAGCGGCCTCCAGCTTCGCCTGCACGGGGGCCCATACATGCGCCTTGTGGCGGCCCATATTCTTTTCAAAACGGGCTTGCAATACCTTGAACAGCTGTTCGTGTTGTTTGGAGGTCATGCTCAAAAATATTATATTTTCCTCATCGAAACGCCCTATCCGCCCATGTTTACGCTGACCCCGATCATCAGCCTTGACTTGTTGGTCTCGAAGTCATAAGCCGGCATGGACCAGACGGTTGTCGCCAATAGCGGGAGGTTGAATCTGAAATTGGGGCCGATCCCATGACCCCGCCAGGCGGTGAGGCCGGTGGTAAACCGGTTGGAATATTTGTGGAACAGGTTGATCTTGTACAAATAATTATCTTTTCCACTACCCACCTCCCCCCAGACAAGGAGGGATGTCTTCCCTTTCCCCCGCCAAAAGCTGGCCGCCCACCGGGGGCTATTGCTTCCATGCTCGATACCCGTGTATGCCCCAAGGATGATGTCGCCGGATACGGCGTAGTTGGCGCCGATGAGGGCCTGTCCCCATTTTTGTTCGACAAGACCAAAGAAGGCCAACGAGACCTTCTTTGTGATCTTTCGGATGGCAAAAATGTTTATGTTGGGTTCGACATAGCCGCCGGCGGTATATCGGCCGTAGGTCTCCAGTTGGGCCTGTGCTAAAAATGGCACAGCCGCCAACAAAAGTATAATTGTCTTTTTCATTTTTTAAAGTATGTATCGATGCTCCAATCGTAAACGGGGATCTTCGAGAGTAACAGGCTGGCTGAACAGATAATAAACACCGCGAAGTTTATCGGCGCCTTTATCCCTAAAAAGACCGTCATGGTCAGGGCAAAGACGAGGGTCAACAGGCAGCTGGCGATGGCGGCCATCCTTGTTTTGAATCCGATGATGAGTAAGATGCCGATGATCAGTTCCAGCGTTGTGGCGACGCCGCCCATGATATTGACCGCGGGTCTGTCCAGGAAGGGCATCAGCGTCCCGGTATAATCGATAAAGCTGTGCCAGTTGCCCCATTCGATATTTGGGGTCCCGAAGGGCCCGAGCAAACCGAGCCTGTCCGATACGGTGGTGAGAAAGCCCACGCCCAGTGCGAGGCGTAAGAGAAGTTGCGGCAGTTTGAGTGAGTTTGTCATAATCATTTTTTTTATCGTTAAGAATTTGTGATGTAAAATTAGTACCTTGCTGGACCATATTTATATACCAGATATTAGAAAATGACCAGCCCAGATGTTACCGTACAAATCATTGATCAAGGTTGACCGGAAGACGTCCATAAGCCTGCACATACAGGTTTGCAACACTTTTATCTCGCTGATCACCAATGGCACGTTAAAGCCATCGGACGCGCTGCCCGGGTCGCGCATCCTGGCGGAACTGATCGTTATAAACCGAAACACGGTAAAGCTGGCTTATGAAGAACTGATCAATCAGGGTTGGGCCGAATCGATCGAGCGAAAGGGAGTTTTCGTGCTGGCCCGGTTGCCGATCATCTCCCGGACCAGACTGCCTGAGGCCGGCAAAAGCAACGCTCCGCAAAAAGCCTTTTTATGGACCGACCATTTTGAGGATGCCCTGCCCGGCAAGGATCTTCAGAAGCCCACGCTCGCCATCGATGACGGGTTCCCCGATGTGCGCCTGGCGCCCGTCAATGAGCTGATGCGGGAGTATCGAAGTCTTTTCAGGAAGGTGTATGGGAAGAAATATCTGAAATATGGCGGCTCCCGGGGATCGGAACATCTTCGCGTCGCCATTTGCAACTATCTTTCCAATACCCGGGGATTGGTTGTTTCCGCCGACAATATCCTGATCACAAAAGGCAGCCAGATGGGGATCTACCTGGCCGCGCAGTTGCTGTTGCAGCCCGGCGATCCTATCGCCGTTGGGATATCGAACTATGGCTCCGCGGATGCGGCTTTCAGGTATACCGGGGCGAACCTTCTGCGGATTCCCGTGGACAGCCGGGGAATGAATGTCGATCACCTTGAAAAACTGCTAAAGCGGAAGAAGATAAAGGCGGTGTACATCATCCCGCATCATCACTTTCCGACAACCGTCACCATGAGTGTGGAGCGGCGGATGAAATTGTTGAATCTTGCCAAGGAACACCGTTTTGCGATCATCGAAGATGATTACGACTTTGACTTTCACTATGACAATAACCCGTACCTGCCCCTGGCGAGTATCGACCACAATCACAATGTGATCTATATCGGCTCCATCTCGAAGACTTTTGCTCCTGCCTTACGGATCGGGTTTATGGTCGGGCCCGCGGAGTTTATCCAATCGGCGTCCGCGTTAAGGGACCTGATCGATAAACAGGGAGACACCCTTCTGGAAGAGGCGTTTGCCCAGCTGTTTGACGACGGGGAGATGGAACGACATTTTCGCAAGTCGTTAAAGATCTATAAACAGCGCAGGGACCTTTTTTGCCAGATCCTCCGGGCCGATCTTGCCAAGGCGATAACCTTCAGGGTCCCGGAGGGCGGGCTCGCGGTGTGGGCTGAATTTGATAAAAAGATCGATCTGCACCGGATGTCGGAAGATGCTTCAAAAAAGGGCCTTTATATCGACAACGGGGATTTTTATAAGAATGAGGCTTTTGTCACCAATGCGATGCGGCTGGGCTTTGCATCGCTTACCGATAATGAAATGATCAAGGCGCTGGGCATCCTGAAAAAGATAATTTGTTAGGGCTACTGGGCCAGCCGATATTTTGGAACTGGGACATTCACCGGCGTGACCGGCGAACTAATTTTGGAGGATAAAAAATAGAAATGCAAACACGAATCAACATCGAAAAGACCGAGCCGGCAGGATACCGGGCCATTCTCGGGCTGGAGAAATTCATTGAAAGCACCCCGCTGACGAAAACGCACAAACATCTGATCAAGATCAGGTCGTCACAAATAAACGGCTGTGCCTATTGTATCGATATGCACACGAAGGAGGCGCGTAAAGCCGGTGAAACGGAGCAGCGGATCGATGCCCTCAGTGCCTGGCGCGACACGCCCTTCTTCTCAGAGGAAGAACGGGCTATATTGGCGCTGACCGAGGAAGTGACGCTTATCAGCGGTCATGTGGCGGACGACACCTATGCACAGGCCGCGAGTATCCTGGAAGAGACCTATCTGGCACAGGTGATCCTGGCAATTATCACCATCAATGCCTGGAACCGGATAGGCATCGCCACTAACCTGATCCCGGGATAAAAAGTAAGTTAGAGGGCAATTCCCTTTATTAAAACGATGCGGTCGACCGAAGCCTCTTTCAGGTGCAGAAACGCCGCTCTTTCCGGGTCTTTGCCAAAGGCCTCGAAATCCTTTTCTGCCTCGAAACTAACGAGATGGATCTCGTAGGGCGGGCTTCCTTCCCCGGCGATCAGGGCCCCGGCACCGGGGCGGATCCGCAGTAACAGTTGGCCGCCATAGCGGGCGATCAGCGGGATGGCCACCGCTTCAAAGGCGTCGAATTCCGTTTCTTTGCCCGGTTTGAGATAGATGAGCTGAGTTAGATAGATCATAATAATTAAACCTTAATATACTAACTTTAGCGAAAGCACAAGCCATATGATCAACGATACAATAAAAAAGGAAGACGTCAAACAGGAAGTCTTCGACCTGTATGACGCCTATGCGCATAGCCGCCTCAGCAGGAGGGATTTTATGGAAAAGCTCTCCCTTTACGCCGTTGGCGGTATTACGGTGACCGCGCTGATGAGTTTCCTGATGCCCGATTACCAGAACACCCTGCAGGTGAAGGCCGACGATCCGCGGTTGATAACGGAGACGATCACCTATTCCTCGCCAAAGGGCGGCGGCACGATGAAGGCCCAGTTATCCAAACCTGCCGATGCGAAGAAAAAGCTTGGCGGTGTCGTCGTTGTTCATGAGAACCGCGGGTTGAATCCCTACATCCAGGATGTGGGCCGGCGGCTGGCCGTGGCGGGATTTATCTCCATTGCTCCCGATGCCCTGACGCCTCTCGGCGGCTATCCGGGTGATGATGACAAAGGGCGGGAAATGCAGAGTAAAAGGGATAAGAACGAGATGCTGGAGGATTTTATCGCGGCCTTCGAGTACCTGAAAAAACACCCCGACTGTAATGGGAAAGTGGGAGTAGTGGGTTTCTGTTTTGGCGGCGGTATCGTCAACCTCATGGCCGAACGGTGTCCCGACCTGGCGGCTGGAGTGCCTTTCTATGGTGCGCAGCCACCCCTGGACCAGGTTGCCCAGATCAAGGCGCCGCTGCTCCTGCATTATGCGGGGCTGGACACGCGGATCACGGAGGGCTGGCCGGCTTATGAGAATGCGTTGAAAGAAAACAAGAAGGAATATACGGCCTATATCTATCCCAATGTCAACCACGGGTTCCATAACGATACCACGCCCCGGTTTGACAAGGCTGCCGCGGACCTGGCCTGGAGCCGGACCATCGAGTTCTTTACGCAAAAGTTGTCCTGAGCCCCCTAGCCTTTCCCGGCGGGCATCCTCAGCACTTTGAAAGCATGTACCCAGTCGTTACGCAAAAAGCCGGGGATGCACCAGAGGATACATAGCGGTTCGATGGCGCGGGCGGCGATGGCGGCGCCCATGTCATCCGTTTCCCAGCCGAATTTCGTCAGGATGTCCGTTACGGTCTTTCGCGCGGCGGCGTCGTCCCCGCAGATGAACATCGTTGGTGTTCCGCCGGGGAAGGCAGGTTTATACATGGAGGTGCTTCCCACGCTGTTGAACGCCTTTACGAGCCGCGCTTTCGGCAGCAGCCGCTGGGTACGTTCCATCGCCGAATCTTCCAGGGTGGTGAAGAATTTCAGTACCCCGCCGACGGGTTCTCCCTTTGCTATCGGGTTGGTGGCATCGATCACGATCTTACCGGAGAAATTGTCCGCCCCTGCAAGACCCACCACCTCTTCGACGGCGGAGCCGGGACAGGCCAGGACGAGCATCTCCCCGAATTTTGCGGTCTCCGCGAAACTGCCGATCCCGGTGCCGGGGTGAGCCTGCTTCCATTTTACGAGTTCGTCTTTGTTTACGTTGCGGGTGCCCAGCATGACGTCATACCCTTCTTTGGCGAAACCTTCGCCGAGGGCCTGACCGACCTCTGCCGACCCGAGGATCCCGATTTTCATATGATTTGTTTTAGAACATGAATTTACTGAAAACGGGTAGGGGCATTTGGGTGGGGCTGTTTGCTTATATCCTTGCCATCCGGTAGTTGAGTCCTGCCGTCGTCCCGCCGGTGACATCGACGGTGACCCCGGTGATCATCCGGGCCAGATCCGAGGCGAGGAATACGGCGGTGTTGGCGATATCGGCCATCAGGGGAAGCCTTTTCAGCATCGTGTCCCCTTCCATCTGGTTGATGACCGGCGCCATCATCTCCGGGTGACTATCGATATTCGATTTAAAGACATGCGAGTCGGGTGAGCCGCCGCTGCGGATATTGACGACGCGGATGCCGTAGATGCCCAGTTCGGCCGCGAGGTTCCGGGAGAAGCTTTCCATCGCGGAACAGGCCGGTGCAAATCCGCCTGTCAGGGGATAACCGATCCCGCCGGGTGTCGCCGTTAGCGAAAGGATGACCCCGCTTCGTTGTCGGATCATCGTTTTAGCCGTAAGGGTGGCCGTGAGAAAACGGGTCCGCATCGTTTGCGTAATTGGCTCGACGAAGTCTTCCACGGAAATATCGACCAGGGGAATATTCTGTACGACATCAACACCTACTGCGTTGAAGGAGATGTCGACTGTTCCGGCCTTTTTCACCACCGATTCGAGATGACTGAAGACGGCTGCTTTGTCGAAGGCATCGACGACCGCGGTCTCTTCCTTGCCGCCGGCGGCATGGATCTCGCCGGCGATCTTGCGGACGGAGTCGATGCGGTGGCCGGTGAGGAATACGTTGGCGCCCGCAGCGGCAAGGGCTTTGGCGACAGCGCCCCCGAGGGAACCGCCGGCGCCGTAAACGATCGCGTTTTTGTTTTGAAGGTTCATATGGTTTTGCAAGATTAAGGCTACCTTTCGCAGGTATTCGCTTTTTTAAAGGTAAGACTTATGAAGATCAAAGCAATCATCACCGGGGCTACCGGCATGGTCGGCGAAGGCGTTTTGCTCGAGTGCCTGGATCATCCCGATGTGGAGCAGGTGCTGGTGATCAACCGAAAGCCGGGCGGCCGGAGTCATCCCAAACTGCGGGAGGTGATCCACGCCGATTTTTTTCATCTCGAACCGATCGAATCCCAACTCGCGGGCTATAACGCCTGCTTTTTTTGTCTTGGGATATCTTCGGTCGGGATCAGCAAGGAAGAATACCGGCGCATCACCTTCGATCTGACCCTGCATGCCGGGGAGATCATGGCGAGGCAAAACCCCGCGATGACCTTTTGTTATGTATCGGGCGCCAGTACGGACAGCAGCGAGAAGGGCCGGGTCGCCTGGGCGCGGGTAAAAGGAGCGACGGAGAACGCTTTGATGCGCTTGTTTCCTAACGGCTATATGTTCCGGCCCGGGATGATGAAGGCGACACCGGGTCAGCAAAACCTGAAAAGCTGGTACCGGTATCTTGCCTGGCTCTATCCCGTTGTCCATGCGCTCTACCCTGCCGGAACCTGCACGCTCCGGGAGGTGGGGCAGGCGATGATCAACGTGGTGATCAAAGGCTATCCGAAGAAGATCATGGAGGTAAGGGATATCGTCGCAGCAGCACAAGGTTGAGCGGGGCTATTCGCGGGCATGAACGACGCGATTCGTGAGCCTGAGCGGGGCTATTCCCCGAGGTAGGGATCGGCGATCTTTTTGGTTGAATAATGGATATCGGAAAAGAACACCTTACAACTTTTTCCCGTTGGCGATTGTGCCAGGAATCCCAGTTTTAGCGGCTTTCGGCTATCGAACACCAAGTGCCGGACGAGGAACCAGTTGCGGCCTTCCCGCGAATAATACAGCGTGATCACATTTCCGGCCTTCGCGATCTTGTAGTGGATCGTATCGGCTGCGGCTGCAGCCGAATTGCAGTCGTCCGAGATGCCTTTTGTAACGACGCTGACCACCCGCTTCCGACCGGTATAGTCCTTCTCGAAACAAAATTTTATCCAGTTGAGCGAGTCGGCTTTCAGGACGATCGCGCCGCCGTCCCATTTGCCGGCAAAGACATGATGGATCGCGACGGTCAGCACAAAATTGCTGTCGGCGAGGAACAGCAGCTTGGGCGCGTTGTCGGTATTGTAGGTGACATTGGGATCGCGGAACATATCGGTCTTCTCCCCTGCTTCGATCATCAGCCGGCCGTTGGCGGCTTCAAAATGGACCGGCGTGTTCTCCCAATACAGCGGCCGGGGGATGGCGGGCAGGTGCACCGGTTCCCGGGATTGAGCCATGAGGAGAACAGGAGACAGCAACAGGCTGGCAAGACAGAGTAGCGACCTCATAAAGACTGTTTCCTTAAACTTACGAAAAATCGGTGAGGGTTATTTACGACCGCCGTAAAACCGATCGCCCACCAGGTTCAGCTGGATACCAAACTCCAGCCAGGCCTTCGCACCGGCCAGCACCCAGCAGAACCCGCTTGCCGAGTCCGTGACCATCTGTTGGACCTTATCCTCGTCGCCGGTAAAGCCATCCATGACGATGCTGACAAAGGTAAGCCCCGTTTCCACGGGCTGGAAGGTCCATTCCACCCTTGTCCGGGCATCGTCTGTCCCCCACTCTATCTCGATCTTTTTATCGGGGACCAGGTCTTTTACAAAAACCCGCGAGGTCAAATTGTACATATCCCAGATCCAATTGACGGTCTTGCCTTTTTCCAGCCGGCCGGTGCTGCGTGTGAACCAGAATTTGGTGATGATGTCCGCATCGGTGAAGGCCTCGAAGGTTTCGGCCACGGGCTTACGGATGAGCATCCCCGTCTCCGCGGCGGGATGTTGCTGTTTCCGGTACCGTTCTTCCACCAGGGCCCATTGCCGCCAGAAATTGGGCGGGGTCTGGCCGGTGAAACGGGCGGTCAGGATATCGAGATGCGTATGCCAGCCGGTTGTGTTATTTCCCCGGGTTGCTGCATCGGCCGGAAGCTTCCGGTGGGTGAGCAGCAGCACGACCTCGTCGCCATCCGGCTCCAGTTCGAAGGTCACCTCGGACCCGCCTTCCCAGGTGAACGAGAGTAAATGGGGTGGATCGATCTTCAACACTTTGCCCGTAAAAGAATGGCCTGCCTCCATGGCCCTGAATTTCTCCGGCGGAGCACCGGCTTCTGGGCTCAGGTCGCTATGATGAAACAGGAGGTTGACCTTGCCGCCCTCGAAGAGCTCCATTTCACCGGTCGCGAGCCATTTGCCGCGTTTTTCCGATTCCGTCAAAAAGGCCCATACTCTTTCGAGCGGGCCGGGTAGCCGGCGTTCGAAGTAAAGCGTATCCGGCGTGATCATTTTTCCCAGGGATGCCATATACAATATTTAAAGTAGTGATTGAGATGATATTAGTTTATTCGTTCTTGTTCAATAAATTCTGTAGGGTGTCCAGCCGGCTATTCCAGAACACCCTGTATTGCTCCGCCCATTTCGCCACCTCTTCCAAAGCGGTCAGGCGGGCGGTGCAATGCCGTTGGCGCCCATGTTTTACGACCACGACCAGGCCGCATTCCGTCAGGATGCGCATGTGTTTGGAAACGGCGGGCTGGCTCATCCTGAAGTTCTCGGCTACCGTATTCAGGGTGAGGGTCTGGCCTGCCAGCAGGCCGATAATGGCCCGGCGTGTCGGGTCTGCGATGGCCTGGAAAACATCTCTTCTCGCTTTCATGCAATGGGTTTAAATACAAAACCGAATGGTTTACTAAAGTTATAGGTAACCATTCGGTTTACAAAATTTATTTGCTTTTCGCTTTTCGGCGGAAAGCAATAATCAAATGGCTTCGCGACAGCACCGCCTCCTGGCGCTGGCCCAACGGTAAAAGCCGGGGCGGCATCGAAAAGCGGCTGGACCATCCTGTCACCACGATCAGCTACCGCGATGTCCAGGCCTACTGTGCCTGGGCCGGGGTCCGGCTGCCCACGCTGGAAGAATGGGAGGTTGCCTGCCGGTCGGCAGTTTCAAGCCCAATCCCTGGGGGCTGTACGATGTGTACGGGAATGTTTTCGAGTTTTGCAGCGGCAAGCTCTCTCCTACCGAACATCCCGGGCTTGCTCATGCCCGCGGCGGCTCCTGGTGGTGCAGCCGGAATTCGTGTCGCTCGTCCGCTGATCGAATTTCCTGGTGGATAGCCGCTACTTCGCCGGTGCGGGCCGCGCATGTCTTGGCTCATAGACGCCGATCGTGCCGCCACCCGGCAGGGTCAGGGCCGTCAGCAGCCCCCAACGCTGGTCCCGGACCTCGCTGCACGCGACACCTTTTTCGGCCATCTCCCGGACGAAGGCCTGGATATCGTCGCACATCAGGTAGAGTTCGTGCTTGCCGTTTTCCTCGGCGGGATGGAAAGCCACCTCGGCCGGCGGCAACCCGAAGATGAGCCAGCCATTGCCGACATCGACGTTCGTCAGTTTCAGTACGTCGCGAAAGAAGGCGATGTCCGCCTCCGCATTCTCGCTGTAAATAATGGTGTGTGCGCCTGTGATCATGGTTTGGGTTTTATGGTGCCTTCCTCCACTTCGTATTGGGCAGCGCGCCGGCCCGGCCGTCGCAGGGATCGTCTATCAGCACGAACTTGAGCAGATCGTCCGCCTGTGACATCTTGTATCTGCCCGTCATACTGGGGCAGGCATACTCGCCGTCATAATCGGTCAGCGAGAGGGTGTCGCCGGAGAGCTTGCAGACGGAACGGACAACGACCGCCCCCGTCGCATTGGTGACAAAAGAAGTGTCGGTCTTGATATGCAGCACCAGCGTGTCGTTTACCGGGTCGGCGATAAAGGCCTTCCAGTTGGTATTGACAAGGGATTGCGCATCGGCCCGCGACCTAGCGCCGGCCGCCACGAAAAGCATAAGCAGGATAGTAAGGTGTTTCATCATCTTGGTTTTGAATAGGAAAATACGCTATCTTGTACCCTTTACAAAAATTTTCTATGTTTCTCCTGTATTTTATCCGCAAACCCTGGCTGCCGCTGTGTGGCCTTTTCGTGCTCGCGGCCTGTACGGTCAACCCCTATAAGTCCGCCAACAGATCCTACCGGAAACAGGCCCGGCAGTACGCCCGGGCCATCGGCGAGCACCCGCTTCCCACCGGCGCCGACTCCGTGCCAGCCGCACCCTACTGGGTCGGCACTACCAACTTCAACCTCCGCAAACCGAATTTTGTCATCATCCACCATACCGCGCAGAACAGCTGTCCGCAGACCCTGCAAACCTTCACCATGACCCGTACCCAGGTGAGTGCGCACTATGTCATCTGCCGCGACGGCACGGTTTACCACATGCTGAACGACTACCTCCGCGCCTGGCAGGCCGGGGCCAGTAAATGGGGAAATATCACCGACGTCAATTCCATCTCTATTGGCATCGAACTCGATAACAACGGCTTCGAACCCTTCCCGCCTGAACAGATCAACAGCCTTCTCCACCTGCTGACGAGGCTGAAGAAGAGCTATAACATCCCCGCTGCGAATTTCATCGGTCACGGCGACATCGCCCCCACCCGAAAGGACGACCCCAGTAGCTTCTTTCCCTGGAGAAACCTCGCGGATAGCGGCTTCGGGCTCTGGTACACGGACACTACCAGCATAACGCTTCCTCAGGACTTCAACTCGCTGACGGCACTCCGGCTTATCGGCTATGATGTAAGGGACAGCAGCGCCGCCGCGATGGCCTTCAAGCGGCATTTTGAACAGGACACCACCCGGATCTGGGGACTGCCGGAAGAGAAGGTGCTCTATTCGCTGTATCGTCAATATCAGTAAGATCGAGAGAGCCTCATTGCCTCAACAAAACCTGCAGCTTCGCGGCCATAGCGTCCATGCCCGTATACAAGGATTGTAATTCCTTTCGTTTCGCTACCCGCGACTCCACTTGGTTCCGGAACTGGACATTTGCAGCCAAAGCCTTGATCCCGCCGGGATTTCGGAAGATTGGTGCGTCGTCAGACCCGTCCATGGCAAACCATTGCAGGAAGTACGCTGCATTCACTTCGATCGTTGCCTGCTGCTCGGCTTCCTGTATTCGATGCAAGTTTTCTGCCTTGCTATAGTAAGAGAATAGCAGCCAATTGAGCGTGACGTCCTTTATCAAGTGGATGTTGCCGGAGCTTTTCAGGTTGGAAAAGGTAGCGTCGTGCGCAAGGAAATTGGGACGTTCCAGCAATTTTCGGACGTCCTCATTAATCCGGGCCGGCGGCAACGCATGGCCATCCGGGTCTTTCACAAACTGCCGAATCTCCTCACCCTGGCGCAACAGGCTGTCCGTAGACAAAACTGCATAATGCAGAGAGCTCCGGTCGGACTCAATATCCGCGGCGAGGTTGCCCAGCAAATGCAGGACGCGGTTCTTTTTCCGGGGTGCCGGCGCGGTTGCAGCCTTTGCGTCCGATGCGTCTACCGAAGCAACGGCGCCTGCATCGTTTGTCTTTTCCATTTCTTTTATACGTTCTTCCATAAGTCTGAGCCAGGACATAGACCTTCAAATTACAAATTTCTTTTAGATCTGCAATCCGAACGAAATATACGCCCGTATATGATTGTCGAAGACTATCCAGCAATACCCTCTCCATACCTGTAAGTCCGCGCGGGAATTCTCTATTTATCATTATTAACACAAATTAAAATGAAACGAAAAAAACTCGTGCTCATGGTGGCATGTGCTGTCCTTATCGTCGGGGGTATCCTCTACGCCGCCGACCATATCGATGCACCGGCCGTAAAAGGTCAGCCGGCCGATATCACGGACCTTTATGTTTTTCAGGGAAAGAACAGCGACAATCTCGTCTTCGTCGGCAACTCGCAAGGCTTGCTCTCGCCGGGCGCAAGCGGTGCGGCATCTTTCAATGCCAACACGCTTATCCAGTTCAAGATCGACAACAATGGCGATAATGTGGAGGACCTTGTCATCCAGGCCATTTACCAGGATGGTAAAGTCAATTTTTTCGGGCTCTGCCGGCCTTCCTATACGGGCCTCCGCAGTAAGATCGAAAAGGGTAACTTCCTCGGCTCGGTGGCAGTGACGCCCTATGCGTCACACACTCCTATTGTGGCGACGGGTTCTTATGGGATCAGGTTCTTTGCCGGACCGCGCGATGATCCTTTCTTCTTCGATCTCGACCAGTTTCACCGGATCACCGGCGGCATGGCGACCAGCTTCAACAACCCGGGTATCGACGCCTTTGCGGGGACAAATGTCCTGAGCATTATTGTTGAAGTTCCCAAATCGCTCCTGCATGCCCAAAAAGGAACCATCGGGACCTGGCTAACTTCCAGCACCACCGAAGCCAGCGGCGGCGCCATGTGACGGATGTCTTGATCCGTGAAAAAACCTGTCCTGTTCAATCAAAATTTAAAAACAGTTGATCATGAAACTAAAGAATGTTCTTTTAGTGCTGACGACGCTTGCCTGTCTGGCTTCCTGCCGGAAGCAAACTCCGACGCCGCCCTCCCCTTTCTTTGATCAGGCGGACCAGATGGCCCGGCCGGCGATAAACACGGTCTTTATCGGCGCTCCCGACAAGGATAAGTTCAATCAGACCATCCCCGGAAAGATGGCCGCGGCATTCGGCTCGGAGATGAAATCCATCCTGCTGGCGTTGAACCCCGGCTATACCACCAATCTGCTCGGACTAACCGCCGACCAGTTCATCGGGGTCCTCTCCACGGACGTGCTGAATGTTGCGACCACCGGCCCCACGACCTTCTACGACGGCACCCATGTGCTGACGGGAAGAGCCCTGGGCGATGACGTCATCGATGTCGAGCTTACGCTGGTTTTCGGCGGTCCGGATGGCAAGGTGAATCCCGGCCTGACCAGCGATCATGTCAATGGGAACGACGTCCCGTTCCTCACTGAATTTCCATATCTTGCCCAGCCTCATTGATTCTGTCATTCAATGATAAAGGGAGGTCTTCCTCCCTTTATTCTTTTTGATCCGCGGTAATGAAAAAAGCGCTGACCATATTCCTGCTCTTCGCAACCGGCCTGCTCTGCAAGGCCCAGCATTCCATCGTCGGCACGGTGGTCGACAAAACGACCCGCGAGCCCCTCGAGCTGGCTGTCATTCGCGACAGGGCCACCGGCAGGACGGTGCTCACCGATCACCGGGGGCAATTTCAATTGGCCAGGCAGCAGCATGATTCCCTGCTGCTGGACGTCAGTTTTATCGGCTACCGCACGCGACAGCTCCGGCTTGCCGGCGGCGGCGGCGGAACGCTCATCGAACTGGAGAAATCCGCCCTCGATATGACCGCGGTGACCGTCACCGGCAAGACCGGTATTCAATCAGCCCCAACGCTTAGCCGCATCGATCTCAATCTTGCGCCGGCCCGGTCCGCCCAGGACCTGCTCCGTCTTGTCCCGGGACTGTTTATCGCCCAGCATCAGGGCGGCGGCAAGGCCGAGCAGATCTTTCTTCGCGGCTTCGATGCCGATCACGGCACCGATGTGAACATCTCCGTCGACGGCATCCCGGTAAACCTCCCCTCCCATGCGCACGGTCAGGGGTATGCCGACCTGCATTTCCTGATCCCCGAGACTGTCGCCGGTTATGAATTCGGCAAGGGGCCCTACTATGCCGGTTACGGCGATTTCACCACCGCAGGTTATGTCAGTTATCATACCATCAATGTCCCCGATCACAGCCTGGTAAAGATGGAAGGCGGCAACTTCAACACCGCCCGCATCGTAGCGCTCGTGGACCTGCTTGATCAAAAAGCACGGGACCGGGGTCGCAGCGCCTGGCTGGCAGGCGAGGCCTTGTACTCCGACGGCCCCTTTGATTATCCTGAACATTTCAACCGGTTCAATCTCATGGGAAAATTCATCACCCCGCTGGATAAGAATAACCGGTTGACCTTCTCCCTGTCCACCTTCAGCTCCGGGTGGCGGGCCGCCGGTGAGCTCCCCGGCCGCGCCGTTGCCGAGGGGTATATTCCCGACCGCTTTGGAGTCATCGACAGCGCCCAGGGCGGATACACCAGCCGGACGAACGCAAGCATCGGCCTTGTGTCCCATCTATCGCCCCGCCTCACACTGGAGAACCAGGTCTGGTACTCCCATTATTTCTTCAACCTTATTTCCAACTTCACCTTCTTTTATTTCTACCCGCAAACGGGTGATGAGTTCCGCCAACGGGAGTCCCGCGACCTGGCTGGTACAAACACCCGGCTCTTGCACACTCTGCCCTTTGCCGGCGGAACGCTGAGCTCCGTTATCGGCGCCGGAACCCGCTATGATGCCGTGCATCCCGGCTTTATCGCCCATACGCGGGACGCAAAAGATATCCTGGACTATATTCAATTGGGAAAGACGAGGGAAACCAACGTCAACGCCTATGCGGATGAAAGTCTTGTCCTTGGCAAGTGGTTGTTTGGTGCTGGTCTCCGCCTCGACTATCTGCATTTTTTTTACGGGAACCAGGCCCCCGCAAGCGATACCGCCGCCGCCATCTATAACGGTCTCCCGCCCCGGAGCGGCGAGGCCATCCTGAGCCCGAAGGTCAATATTGCCTATACCGCAAATTCCAGGTTGCAGTATTATCTCCGGCTGGGTAAGGGATTTCATTCCAATGATGCCCGCATTGTCATCGCCAACAAAGGGTATGAGATCCTTCCCGCGGCCTATGGCGCCGATCTTGGCGTCAACTGGAAGCCCCTTCCCGGGTTGTTCCTCAATGCGGCGTTGTGGTGGCTCTATCTCCGCCAGGAGTTCACTTATGGCGGCGATCTTGGTGATCAGGCCGTATCGCCCGGGGGCAGGACCACCCGCAAGGGCATTGACCTGGCCTTGCGTTACCAGTTGACGTCCGGGCTGTATGCTTTTCTCAATCTCGACCTCGCCCAACCCCGTGGGCTGGATGCGCCCAAGGGGGAAAACTATCTGCCGCTGGCGCCGACTTTCACCAGCACGGGCGGTCTGAACTTTCGTTTCCCCAACGGCTGGAATGGCGGCATCAGTTATCGTTATATGCACGACCGGCCGGCCAACGAGGATAATACCCTTGTTGCCCGGGGTTATTGGATCGGTGATTGCACGGTGAACTATACAAAAAAGCGATATGAGCTGGGCCTGTCCATTGAAAACCTGTTCAACAGCCGCTGGGACGAATCGCAATTTGAGTATACCTCCCGCTTGAAGTATGAACCGGCGCCTGTGGACGAGGTAAGCTATACTCCCGGAACTCCCTTCTTTATAAAATTAAAGTATGCGCGTTTTTTCTAACCAGCAAAAATTCGCCTTTCTGGCGCTGACCGGCAGTTTCATCTGTCAGCCCGCTTCGGCGCATGTCATCGTCGGGGAATTGGAGAAGATGTCGGCCGGCGGCGCCGCCTTGCTCTATCTCAAATTGGGTTACCTGCATATCCTGCCGCTTGGCCTCGATCACATCCTGTTCGTGCTGAGCCTGTTTCTCCTGAACCCGCGGTTGAAACCCATCCTGTGGCAGGCAACGGCGTTTACCATTGCGCATAGTGTGACCCTGGGACTCGCCATGTATCATCTCATTACGCCGCCGGCGCGCATGGTGGAAGGCCTTATCGCGCTTTCGATCCTCTATGTAGCATTGGAAAATATCTTCTCACCCCGGTTGCGCAAGACCCGCGTGGGCATCGTCTTTTTATTCGGATTGGTGCACGGAATGGGTTTTGCCGGCGCACTGGGACAACTGGGGCTGCCGTCCAATGCGTATCTCCTGTCCCTTGTGATGTTCAATATCGGTGTGGAGCTGGGCCAGATGACGATCATCTTTGCGGCATTCTTCCTGCTGGGAAAGAGGTTCGGGGACAAGCCCTGGTACCGCCAGCGCGTCGTCATCCCCGTGTCGGTTTCCATCGCCGCGATCGCTGCATTTTGGACCGTCCAGCGGTTATTCTTCTAGCTTTTTTTGGACATAGACGGCGTCCGCCGGATCGAGATCATACCGGCTTCTGGCCGCCGCCCGGAAAAATTCCCGTGCATTATAGTTCTTTCCTGCCCCCTCCATCAGGCGGCCCATCCAGAAGAGTTCCAGTGCTTCGAGTGGTTTGCCGGAGACCTGCCGTTGAAAAAGTGCATACGCATCCTCCCTTTTATTGCATGCAAAAAGCGCCCAGACCTGCCATGCGTACGTCTGGGGCGTCGCGCGGTTTTGCAATTCCGCCGTGGCAAGGGCCTCCGCCGCTGCAGGGTCGTGTAAGACGCCGGTGTAAAGCTGGATCAAATATTTGTTATACATTCCCCCATAAACGGGGCGTGTGGCTTCACGAGCGAAATCCCGGGCATAGCGGAGTTGTAACCCGCTGTCGCCACGGACTCCCGCCATCTGTTCCAGTCTGAATAAGACATCCGGCAACGGGTTCTTTGAATGAACGAACCGAAAGATGGTATCGGCCATCCGGGCATCTTTGTCATGGATCAGCGCGATCCATCCAAGTCCCATCCAGCTGTGAAAGTCGGCGCTGTTCTGCCGAATACCCTGCAGGTATGCCTCTTTTGCGCGGACCGGGTCTTCCGCATGCAGATAAAGATCGCCTGCATTCGATAGCGCTACGCCTTTCAGGTAGCCGTTGGTCCCCGCCAGGCCGGCGGCTCTTTCCATATCCGCAATCGCGCTGTCCAGTTCTCCATCGAGATGATCCAGCCTGCTGCGGCGAAAATAGTAGCCATAATCGCCCGGCGACCGGATGGCATTCAGTTCTGCTTTCGCCTGGAAATAGTTGCCCAATTCGAATGCTACGTCAAAGGAGGCGGCGTGTGACTCATATGGCCGCAAACCCAGTGCTTTGGCTTTTCGCAGGAGGCTGTCTGCCTCCCGGAAACGATGTTGGCTGATACCCTGCGCCGCCAGCGCGAGACAGGCGGACGCCTCCCGGTGATTAAAATTCCGGTCCAGGGCGAGTAGAATGCTGTCGGCTTTTTTCAGGCTGTCGATTTCCCCGGAGAGCCGGAAGGCCATGTTGAGACAGGCGGCATATCGCGATTCGTTCAGATACCCGGGATTGGCCGGGTTGATCCTGCTTTTCCAGAATTGCAGTTCCGTCTCGTTCCGGGCGGCAACGGGCGGGAGGGTAAAATGCGTGATCAGGCTGTCGGTCAGGATCGCGCTGACCAGTGTCTTTTCTTCGTGCCGGCAGGAACCAAGCCAGATGGGAAGGAGCAAGGCCGGGAGGAGTTTTTTCAAGACGGTTGTTTACAAACATCTACGAAAAACCCCATATTTTGGATGCAGCATTTTCTGCGGGGCCGTGACCTGCCGGGACGGCCGGCATGCGAGGTCCTTCGCTGGCCGGTGAGGTTATCAGGCGTATTCGCGGTTATACCGGTTGCGGTATTGCAGGGGCGAAAGCCCGGTCACTTTTTTAAAGGTCATCCGAAACGCCTTGGCATCGTTATAGCCGACCCTGTCCATCACTTCGTTTACACCTACCTGGGAGGTTTCGAGCGTCTTCTTCACGGCTTCCATCTTTACCCGCTGGATATATTCCATTACGGTATTGCCTGTTGCTTTTTTGAACCGCCGTTCGAAGTTGCGCCGGCCCAGGATCAGCCGGGCGGCCAGATGGTCCACGGTGATCCTGCAATGGGTGTTCTTCTCGATATACTCCTGGGCCGTCCGGATGGCCTCATCCTCGTGATCTTTCTGACCGGAGAAGATGATAAACGGCGACTGGCTGACGCGCTGGAAGTCCACCTGGAAACCTTTCGAGCACGTGATCGCGATATCCCGGCCGCAATATTTCTCGACGAGATAGAGGATGAGGTTCAGCCAGGAATATGCGCCGCCGCTGGTGTAGATATTATTCTCATCGGTGATGATCTTGTCTTCAAGCAGGGTGACATCCGGGTACATCTCCCGGAAGACATTGGCGAACTGCCAATGCGTGGTACAGCATCTGCCGTTGAGCAGACCCGTCCCCGCCAGCAGGAAGGCGCCGATACAAAGCGAGGCCACTGCCGCGCCCTGGTTGTACTGCGTCACAACCCAGTCCAGCAAGGGGCGGTTCTCCACGACGATCTGTTGCTTCTCACCATGCACCGAAGGAATAATGATCAGATCGGTTCGGTTAAGCTCCCCCGTAAGTACGTCGGGGTACACCCGAAAACGTCCTCCTTTCATACTGACCTCGGGATGATACCCGACCAGTTGCACCGTGAACATCGGATCGGCACCGGCCTCCGCGAGATAGTTATTCACCTGCAAAAGGATCTGGTGGGGCCCCTCGATCGTGGTGAGGCTGCACTCCCCTTCCGGTACAAGTATGGATACATGCTTCATATCTTAAAATTAGTAAATACCTGGCAGTCAACAAAATAAGCCAATCGCGTCTAAGGGTAAATGGGGGTTTCGGGAAAAGATAACCCCGGCGACATACTATTTCAATGCCCGCGACCGTTTTAAGCGCGCAAAAAAGTAAACAATACCCTTTATGAAAAAGAACATTCTTCCTCTTATCCTTTGCTTCGCCATTTCGTCTGTAACAGCAAATGCCGCAGAAGGAGGCAAAAATGAGGGAGGGATGCCTAAGAAGAGCTCCCCAGTTGTACACAACATCCTCTCTGACAAGTTACCTTCCCGGTTGCAGAAATCGATCAAAAAAAGTTATGGCGATTATTGGATTACCGGTCTTTACAGGTCTCAGCAGAATGGTAAGACCTCTTACCATATCACCATGGAGAACGCGGATCAGATCGTGCGGTTGAGCGCAACCCCGTCGACGACGTGGTCGGTCAATAACGTAGCTCCGAAGGAAGGCCTTTAAGCATTCAAAAAACCTGTAAGCATCCTATAAAGAAATCTGCCGGGCACGCCCGGCAGTTTTTTATTTTAGTGTATCGGCCGCGGGAGCGCGAGCGGTCTGGCGATACCGTTGAGGTCGTAAACGATCTTTCCAGCCCGGACCGTCATCTCGCAGACGAACCGTTGTGCCGCTTCGATGCGGTAGCCGGTATAGTCGTACAGGCCGAACTTCCCTTTTTCCAGGTTGAGGATCGCGATATCCGCGACGGACCCGACGGACAAGCTGCCCAGATCGACATGTTTGATCTCCTTTGCCGGGTTCCAGGTCACGGCCCGGATCACTTCGGGCACGGGCATCCCCATGGCCACGAATTTCGACATGCAGTTGAGGAGATCGCGCATTGAATTGTTCATGCTATGTGCATGGATATCCGTGCTGATGGAATTGGGAAAGAAGCCGCTTTTGACGGCGGGGATGGCCTGTGAGTAAGCGAAACTGATCTCGCCGTAGCCGACGTCGAAGATGATCCCTTTCTGTTGCGCCTCACGGACGAAGGGCTTTACCGTATGCGTGAGCGTATCGACGATAAACTCCCGGCTGGCCAGCTGGCCAAAGCAATGCGTAAAGATGTCGCCGGGACGCAGATGCTGAAAGAAGAGCTCCTGGATGGACAGCGGCGGGTTGCTGCCGCCAAAATCGATCATGACGGGGATATTCGCCAGCTTCCCCGCTTTTACCGCTTCATCCACCGGCGTCCATTCGGGTCCCGTGTAGTGCGCCACCTTGATGCCGACGATGATGTCGCGGTATTGACGGGCCGTGAGGCCGGCCAGCTTTCCGTCCATTTCCCGCAGGTCCTGTTCGAAAGGATTGCCGCGCATCCCCGAGCCGTTGATGTTCAGAAAGGCCAGTACGCGGGTCCTGGCGACGTCGATCACTTCGCGCTTGAAGGTGGGAAAATCCCTCCAGCCCGAACAGCCCGCATCGACGACGGTCGTCACCCCGGTCCTGAAGCTGAACACGTCCGGCGGGATCGAGGCGCTGCCGCCGTCATAGGCCCTCAACGGATCGGTGCCGAAGAACACATGCGTATGCATGTCGATCAGCCCGGGCACGACGAGCATTCCATGGGCGTCCACCACCTGTACCGCTCCGCGCGGATCTATCTCTTTGGCGACCCGGACGATCTTACCGTCAGTCACGGCGACGTCCATCACCGCATTGAGATCGTTCTTAGGGTCTATAACCGTTCCTCCTTTGATGACAAGGGTATATTCCTGCGCCTGCAGGGAGGAAACGGCGCAGAGCAGAAGAAGCACCCGAATGAGTCTATACATAAGCGATACAATCCATTTCGACCAGAGAATTTCCCGGCACGCCGCCCTTGGCAACGGCAACGGTTGTACGCACGGGAGGTTTTTTGCCAAAACGTCCCTTGAACACCTCGTTCATGCCCGCGTAATCGGCGATGTCATTCAGGTACACATGCACCTTCAACACTTTCTCCATGGAAGAACCCGCGGCGATGAGTTGCTTCTCGAGGCCCTTCAACACGATCTCGGTGTGTGCCTTGATCTCGAAGGGTTCGACATGCGCGCCCTGGCCGGCGATGAACACCATTCCATTGAACTTGGTCGCCTGCGAGAACAGGGGAACTTCCTGGTCTTCGACAACATCGAACACCTCTTTTTCAGCAGGTGCGGCGGGCGTTTTGGCCGCAGTCGGCGCGGCGGCGGTTCCTTCGGCCTTCGCCAGCATACCCATTCCAAGGGTGCCGCCGATGGCGAGGAATAATTTCTTTAGTGCGCTTCTTCGTTGCTTTTCCATAGTTGCAATTAATTTGCACTAAATATAACCATTTCCCCCAATTGTGAGCGGGTTTTGCGAAATAATTGCAAGCCTTCCGGATTGATCGACTTCTACTTTGTCACCGGCACTTCCAGATTTATCGTCACCTGATCGCCTATCGAGCCGCCGGGTTTACCGATGTTATAGTCTTCTCTTTTAATATTAAACTCGCCCTTGAAGACACCCGTGTTGCCGTTGGGCTGGAAGGTGAAAGGGATCTGTACGGTTTTAGTGACGCCCTTCAGCGTCAGTTCGCCATCGGCGGTAAAGCCGTTGGCCGTCCTGACGATCTTTTTCGAGTGAAAGCTGATCGTGGGATATTTGTCCGTGTTGAAGAACTGTTCCTCTTTCCGCAAATGATGATTCCGCAGTCCGATGCCGGTGCTTACCGTCTTTGCATCCACGCTTGCGGTCACTTCGCTGCCGGCGAGGTCGTGTTCGTCAAACCGGATCGTGCTCTTCAGCCCTTTAAAATTTCCATGCACGGTTCCGAGCGGCCCTTTTATGCTAAAGCCGATGGTCGCCTTGTCAGCGTCCGCTTTCCAGTTGGCTGCCCACATCGTCCCCGCGAGGACGAGTGGCATCACCAGGATCCACATCTGTCTCATACTATTGGTTTTTTTTATTGAATACAAAGAAGCGGACCCCCGCGTAGAAATCCGTAGCCTTCAGCCGGCCCAGCGCCAGCAGGCTGGCGGGAGCATCTCCCCCAAAGAAGACATATCCTGCCCGGACGGCCAGCCCGACTCTCGGTTGCCAGGCGCCGTAAAACAGGAGGGAGATGGGAACGCTGACATCCCACCACTTGCTTTCATAGCGCGGCGTGATCGAATAGATGTCCGGCTGCCCGGCACCCTGGGCGGCGCCATGGCCGAATCCCTTTACCACGGTGGCGTTGACGAAGAAATTTTCACGGAGCTTCCAATCGGCCTGCAGACTGAGTGCGGTGGGCAGGCCCATATGAAACCCGCCGGCTGTCTGCGACTTCGAGGAATCCCCGCCATAGAACACGGCGCTGAGCGTCCGGTCTACCTCGAGGTTGCTGTGCAATTGCAACTGGCCCCAGCCGGCAAGGTCGGCTTCCGTCGTGGCCAGATGATAGGCGGCGGCGTGCCGGTTGAAATGGATCGAACCGATGTCCATGATCGAAAGCCCGATCTTGAATTTATCGGCATGGGCGTATTGTACGCCGAGGTCCGCGCCAAAGCCGTGGCCGTGATTGAGGTCGCCATAGCCGCCGATGTGGCGATAGGAGTCATAATCCGTTTGCCCATAGTCAATGCTTCCCGAAAAGAACAGATGGGTGCTGTCCTGGATGCGGTAGCCGAGATGGGTGTTCTTCGCATAGGCGCCGACGATGCCCTGCAGGTATTTGAGGGTGACTCCCGCGTTCCACCGGTCGGTCCCATCGTCGAAGAGTGTGGCGGCGTAGTGGAACCCATATTCCAGCCAGTTCATGCCGTCAAGCCTCGTGCTCCCGTCGGACAATGTGGTGTCCCAAAGCGCGGGGCTTCGCAGATAGGCATAGGCGTTTTCCGCCGTGGAGCCGGGGATATCGCGGATGCTGACGGATGTCCGGTTGGCGATGCTGAATCCCACGGACTGGCCGTAGGGCAGCGCGAGTTGCACGGAAGGCCCGAGGATCTCCGCGGTGAGCGCCACGTTGTACAATTTGCCCGGCTGGGACTGATCGAAGTTGGTCGCGAATTTATCGGTGTGGATGATCCCCTTTATAATGGAACCGAATCCGAAGGCGGGGACGGCACCTTTTGGAACGTAGAGAAAAGTATTATCGAAGAGAACGCCTGCCGACATTACGTTCACGTCCCATTTGAATTTTGGATCGGCGCCCGCCGCGGGATTGAGCAGCACTCCCCGGATACCGGAGTAATTACTGTTGGCGATACCCATATCATATTGGGCCCGCGCCCCGAAAGGCAGGGCGGCAAACGTTAACCAAAGAAATGCCGCACGTGCACGAGTGGTTACTCTCATGGTGTCCAGTTTTTATTTAGCCAATAATGATATCGGGAAATTAGCGGTGCGGCGTTGTAAAAGGATATAGAGTCAAACGCAGGTTTAAAAACAGGAGTTGCCACATCGGCGTGAGAGCAATCAAAAAATTGTGGTAAATTCCCCTGAACAAAAAAAATACTCCGGTGAGACCATCCTCTACTTTGCTGTTCCTCATTCTGCTGCTTCATTCGGGCGCGGGCATGACGCAGACCCGGCCACCCCGCATCGGAATCGCTGGCCTGGGAATTGAATCAAGTACCTTTTCCCCGGCGCTAACCGGGGAGCCGGCCTTCCATGCCAGCTATGGTCCGGCCGTCTTCGACACCTATCCCTTCCTCGCTCCCGACTCTGTGCTCCGGCATCGGGCGATATGGATACCCACGATAACGGGCCATTCCCTGCCGGGCGGCGCCGTCACCCGTGCGGCGTATGAGTCGTTGGTGAGTAAAACGCTGGACTCGTTGCGGAAACATCTCCCCTATGACGGGCTTTTCTTCGACATCCACGGCGCGATGAGTGTCGTTGGGTTGGACGATCCCGAGGGAGATTTTATCGTTCGCATCCGGAAGGTCATCGGCCCGAAGACGCTTATCTCGACATCGATGGACCTGCATGGAAATGTCTCCTGGCGGCTTGCACAGCATACCGATCTCATCACCTGTTACCGCATGGCGCCGCATGAAGATGCGATGGACACAAAGCGGCGGGCGGTGGTGAACCTCCTGACGAGGCTGGAGAACGGAAAGGGCCGACCGGCCTACAAGGCCTGGATCCCCATTCCTATCCTGCTGCCCGGAGAAAAAACAAGTACGCGGATAGAGCCGGGCCGGTCGATCTATAAGGCAGTCGCCCCGGCTGCTGCACAACCTGGCATCATCGATGCGGCCATCTGGATCGGCTATGCCTGGGCCGACGAACCGCGGAACCATGCGGTCGTCATGGTCACCGGGGATGACAAGGAAACCGTCTCCCGTACGGCGGAGCATCTGGCCCTGAGCTTTTGGAAGGCGCGGTCGCAATTTGTCTTTGTCGCGCCGACGGGGACCCTGAAGGAATGTCTGGATAGTGCCGCGAAGAGTACTCTGCATCCGTTCTTTATCAGTGACTGCGGGGACAACCCCACGGCGGGCGGCGCCGGCGACGTCACCTGGACGCTGCAGCAGATATTGGCCCGGCCCGAATTCAAGGCGGCGGGTGGTCCTGCGCTGATCTATGCCTCGATTCCCGGACCCGGGCTGGTAAAGGCGGCGATCGCGGCAGGTGTCGGCGGGACGGTGGACGCCACTGCCGGAGCAGCTGTGGATCACCGTTATGCACCGCCGGTGCGGCTTCATGGTGTCGTCGAATCCATCGTAAAGGGCGATAAGGACGCCGAGGTGGAGACGGTGATCCGGGTGGGCAGCGTCCATGTTATCGTCACACAGAAGCGAAAACCCTATCATAAGGAGGTCGATTTCACCCGGCTTGGTCTGCAGCCGCGGAAAGCGGCCATCGTCGTGGTCAAGATCGGCTACCTCGAACCCGAGCTCTATGCGATGCGGGCCGCCTGGCTGATGGCGCTGACGCCCGGGGGTGTCGACCAGGACCTGACCCGGCTGCCCTATAAGCGCATCCAGCGGCCCATGTTCCCGCTGGATCCGGTAAAGAAGGAGCCGGACCTTCATGCGAGACTGGTGCCTGCGGCGGATGCGGTGATCAAATAGGGCCACAGCGAGCCGAGCATGTCGGCTCGCGCCCGCCGACCCACGCCCGCTCCTGCCCGCCGACCCAGGCCCGCCGGGGGCCTGCTAAAACCCTGCTAAAATGGTCAGTTCCGCCGGATACTTTATCTTGCGTGAATTCGTTGTATTAGTATCCTATCATACCTATGACACCAAAAACGCGCAAGAGGATCCTCCGTTGGACGTTGATCCCCATTCTTAGCTTTCTCGTCCTGGTCGGCATCGCCGTCGCCATCCTGTTCACCCAGCAGGAACGGCTGGTGAAAATGGCCGTGACCGAACTCAACAAGAAGCTCCCCGGCGAGCTGGAGATCGGCGGCAGCACCATCAACGCCTTCCAGACCTTTCCCTATATTTCCATTGCGTTGAAGAACGTGAAGTTCCTGCCCGGCAAGGCCGCGACCGACAAGCCGATATACGAGGCGGAACGCATGTTCATCGGCTTTAGCATCAAGGATATCCTCGATCATCACTACCATGTAAAAGTGATCGTACTGAAGAACGGTCATCTCGATCTGGCGCAGGACAGCACCGGGAACCTGAATATCGTGCAGGCGGTGACCCTCCCTCCCGATACGACGGTCCATACCAGCACTCCGGCGAAGGCCCTTGACCTGGATATCAAAAAATTCGTGCTGCGCAATATGCGGGTCTCGTATTATGACCGCGCCAGCGGCCAGCGCATCGTGGCGGATATCGAGCGCATCCAGACGGCCCTCCGCGACGATGACGGGAAGATCAGCGCCGAGCTGCACGGAGCTTTGCAGGCCGATCTCACCAGTCCCGGCGACACGACGCTCTTCCGGCATAAACATCTCGAAGCGGATATCCAGACTTCCTATGATGAGAAGACGAAGTTCCTAAGGGTGCCGTTGGGCAAACTAAAGCTCGAGGATGCCGTCTTCGATATCAGCGGCACCGTTGACCTCCAGCACGACAATACGGTGGACCTTCATATCAAGGGAGACAAACCGGATTTCCGCCAGCTTTTTGCTTTCGCTCCCGCCTCGGTGGCCAAGCAGCTGAAGAACTTCAAATATGATGGCGAACTGAGCTTTGACGGATCGGTGAAAGGGGCGCTTAAAAGCGGACAACAACCCCTGATCGCGCTGTCCTTCGCCTGCAAGAACGCCTACCTCCATAATACGAAGGCGGGCAAGAACCTCGACTCGCTTTCCTTCAAAGGCTTCTATACGAATGGTGCGGGCCGAAACCTAAAAACCTCCGAGCTGAGGATGATGGATATGAACGCCCGGCCCGACAAGGGTATCTTCAAGGGCAACTTCGTCATCCGGGACTTCACCGATCCGAAGATCTTTATGCAGATAAGAAGCGAACTGGAGCTCGGCTTCATCGGCGCTTTCCTTGGCATCAAGGACCTCGAGCGGCTCTCCGGCCATATCGACCTGCGGATGGATTTCAAGGAATTGGTCGACCTCACCGATGACCGGACGATCAGCAAGCTCACCGAGGGCATCCAAAGCGAGCTGAAGGTGACCGACCTCACGTTCCGCGTGCCCAACTATCCCAATCTGATCGAGAATCTCAACCTCCATGCCAGCATGAAGAACGGCTTTCTCGACCTCGATACCCTCAGCTGCACGGTGGGTCACTCCGATCTCCATCTCAACGGTTCGCTCACCGACCTGCCAGCGCTTTTCCATCACCAGGAGAAACCGGTGGTGCTCCGGCTGAACGCTGCCAGCAACAAACTCATCCTGCGGGAGCTGTTCAATGCCGATACCACGAAGAACCGGAAGGCGCGGGAGGAGATCTATGGATTCAACATCGGGCTCACGCTCGAGACCTCCGTAAACGAACTGCAGCATCCCGATCCCCTGCCGCGCGGCAAGTTTAGTATCGCCGGCCTTTCCGCCGCCTTCAAGAACTACCCGCATGCCTTTAAGAATTTCGGCGCCGACCTCACGATCGGCGATACCTCGGTCCTGTTGCGCAATTTTGCCGGCAATATCGACAGCAGTGATATCCAGTTCAAAGGCCGGATCAACAACTACGCGCTTTGGTTCCAGAAGGTGAAGAAAGGAAAGACCATGCTGGCTTTCGATCTGAAGTCGCAGCGACTGGCCATGCGCGACCTGCTTGGCCGCAAGAGCCGGCAGTACCTGCCGAAAGAATATCGCGAGGAGGTCGGCTCCCAGGTTTGGATCCGCAGCAAGACGGAGCTGCGTTATGACTCGGTATTCAAATTCGCGAATATAAAGATCGCCAACCTCTCCGCCCACCTGCACCGGCACCATTACCGGCTGGACAGCCTCAGCGGCAATATCAAGTTCAGCACGGACAATTTTGTCAAGATCGATACGCTTCGCGGGAAGATCGGCAACACCGATTTCGACCTGAGTATGCGGTTGTATACGGGTAAGGACACGGTCCGGCGGAAGAAGGAGAATTATCTTTCTTTTAGCTCGAAACTGCTCGATGTGGATCAGTTGTCGAATTATGTGGCCAGGGCGGATGGCGGCGAAACCGCGGCGGAAACGGCGGCACAAACACCGGCGGCACCAGTAAGTGCGGCGGCAACAGCGGTACAAGCGACGGCGGCCAGCGGAACTGCGGCTCCGGATACCGCTTTGGTCAGGACCGTGGCCGACCACAACGCGGAATTCAATCTGTTCAACATTCCCTTCATCGACTTCAACGCCCATATCAGCATCGGCCGCATCCGGTATCATAAGATCGGCATTAAGAATCTCAACACCCGGCTGCGCATGCTGGCCAGTCAGCAGATCTACCTCGATACCTTCTATGCGGAGATGGCCGGCGGCCGGATGGCTGCGCGGGCGCATTTCAATGGCAGCAACCCCAATCGCATCGCCTTTAACAGCCGGTTCAACGTTGAAGACATGAATATCGAGAAACTGATGTTCAAGCTGGATAATTTCGGTCAGGATATCATGATCAACAAGAACATCAAGGGCATTGTCAGCGGACAGATCAAGTCCAAACTGGTTCTTCATGCTGATGGAACCCCCATGATCGACCAGTCCCAGGCGCAGATGGACCTCGAGATCGTAAATGGGACGCTGATGAACTTCGCGCCTATGAAGGCTATGTCGGCCTATTTCACGGATAAGAATCTCATGATGATCCGCTTTGACACGCTGCGCAACACACTTTCCTTTAAGGATGGCGCGGTGGTGATCCCCGACATGAATATCAATTCATCGCTGGGCTTTCTGGAATTTGCCGGCAAGCAGTCGCTCAATATGCAGATGGAATACTATATCCGGGTGCCGCTGAAGATGGTGACCTCGATCGGATTCCGCAAGCTCTTTGGCAAGAAGCCCGAGGAGGTGGACCCCAACCAGGTGGATGCCATTCAATTCCGGGATATGGACAAACGCGTTCGGTTCATCAACCTGAGGATCACGGGTACGCCTACCGAATACAAGGTTGGTCTCGGGAAGGCGAATAAGGATCTGATGACGGCGCCGGCCGCGGCGACGACCCATTCGTGAGTTTTTTATTACGCAGATACCTCGCAGGCCTCATAGCGGAAAACGCGGATCAGGGAGCCGCCGCCCAGCAGGATCTTTGCATGCCGCGGGATCAGCGGGTCGAAGCGTTCGGGGGTGAAAAAGATGACCAGCAGGCTCAGCAAGGGCCAGACGGAGCCCACCAGGTACCAGCGCAGAAAGACCGCCGGCATAACGTCGAAGTTTGTGGGCAGACAATGAAAGAACGCCAGCTGAAAGTAAAGCACGAATGGCAGGAGGAACACGCCGATCAGCAGCCAGAAGAACCGGGTCCGGCTCAGGACCAGCCGCGGGCCTTTGACGGATGCCAGGAAAAGAGCTTCTTCTTCCAACTCATACAAATTCTCCCGGTAACAGCTTCGGAAGACCTTGGCGAGCAGTTCCTCAAAATTGCCGCCCTGCTCCATTCCCTGTTCGACAAGGATACAGATATGGTCCAGCAGGTTGTCCTGCAGGCCTTCGAGGCGGATGCCATGCGCCCGGATCGCGCGAGCAATAAAGTCTACCTGCTCATCGGTTAGCGTTGCCATGTGATTAGATGGATTTTGTTTTCAGATCCAACAACACCGTCATCGTCTGGATAAAGGAAGACAGCTCGCTGACCTTCTCCTTCGCCCTGGCCTTGCCGGTGGGGCTCAGACTATAGTATTTCCGCACCCGCTTGCCGATATATTCGACTTCAATGGTGACCAGCTTGTCCGCTTCCAGGGCGTGCAGCGTCGGATACAGTGCACCTTCGGTGATCTGGATCTTGTCGCCGGTTACCTCTTTCACGCGCTGGGTGATCTCGTAGCCATACATCTTTTTATTGTCGGCCAACAGCTTTAAAACAATGGTTTTAAGCGTTCCTTTCAATAATTCCGTTGAATATACCATAGAGCTAATATACATAAAATACCAATGCATTCAAATTTTGGGGAAGATGTTCCCCGGAAGGGCTGGCATCGTCTTTGAATCACCATTGGTATTCGTGAACTAAAAAGTATGACTTATGCAAATCACAGCAAAACACAATCTTTACCGACTTGGTGTCGCCGCTGCGGTTGCAGCTCTCACTTCGGTGGCCTGTAATAACAGCGACTATAAGACAAGCGACGATACGACTCCTGCGGATAGCCCCAGTGCACAGATGAACCCGGCTGCGCCTGCGACACCCGCGGGTCAGCCTGCGGCGGTGGATATGGACACTACGAAGTCTTCCGCCGGCACGCCTGCCACGCATAAAGCCGGGATGCACAACCGGAAGAGAGCATCCACGTCCATCGTGCTGACGGATAAGGAAGCCGGAGTCACGGCCCCGGAATTCCCGGGCGGTCAGAAGGCGTTGGACAGTTATGTGAACGATCATATCAACTACCCGCAGGGCGCGATAGACAACGACGTTTCGGGGATCGTCCGCGTGTCCTTCGTCGTGGATGAGCATGGCAAGATCACCAAGGCAAAAATAATCAGCCCGCAAAAATTGGGGGAAGGGTTGGATGAAGAAGCGCTTCGCGTCGTCAGTACGATGCCGGAGTGGAAACCCGCCACGTTACATGGGAAAAGGGTCAAAACCCGCTTAGAGTTACCCATCTCTTTCCAAGTTGAAAGCTAGTTGGGCTCTATCACCTGGACACACACAAAGGCTCCCATTCGCTGGGGGCTTTTTTTATAAATGGAATTCGACCTTTTTCTATAAATGCAGTTCGACCTTTTGCTATAAATGCAGTTCGACCTTTTGCCCGGACTTTGTCGCCTGGTAAATAGCGTCGATGATCTTCAGGTCCTTGACGGCTTCCAAGCCATCCACCGCCACTATCGGCTGATGACCTTCCAGGAGGATGCCCGACATCTCGTCCATCTGGACGGTTTGATGTGTCGTCACCGGCTGATCCAGCACGCCCTTATGGGTTCGGCCGGCGATCGGGCCGTAGCCGGTTGACGGCATTAATTCGGCAAAGCCCTGCGTTCCGTCGAGAAAGAAGCGGTCCAGGTTATTGAGGCTATAGGTGGACAGACAGGAGGCTACTGCTCCACCGGGGAAACCGAGCTGGAACTGGATCGTCTCGTCGACGCCTTCTTTAAACTTCATGGGGTTGGTTTTCGGCGGCTCCTGCGCCGTGACCCAGATGGGATCTTCACCGATCATATAGCGCGAGCCGTTGATCGAATAAATGCCGATATCCATCATCGAGCCGCCGCCGGAAAGCGCCCTGTTCAGCCGCCACTGGGAGGGATCGCCGATGATAAAGCCGGACAGTCCCTGGAAGAACAGCACCTTTCCGAATTCCCCCGCCTTCCGCATGCGGATGATCTCCAGGGTATGCGGCTCGAAATGCATCCGGTAGCCGACCAGCAGCTTCACCCCCGCATTGCGGCAGGCATCCACCATCTCCTGTCCTTCCTTCGCGTTGACGGCCATCGGCTTTTCGCAGATGACATGTTTTTTGGCCATCGCCACGCGGATCACCTGGTTATGATGAAGGCCGTTTGGGGTAATGACATACACCGCATCGATATCGGGGTTATCCTTTATGCGGTCGAAATTCTCGTAGTTGTAACAATTCTTCTCGGGGATATTGTACTTCGTCTGCCAGGCCTTGATCTTCGCGGGGGTGCCGCTGATCACTCCGACCAGTTTGGCTTTGGTACAGGTCTTCATGGCTTCGGCCACTCGCGTCCCATAACTGCCGAGGCCCATGATGGCGACCCGCAATACGGGGCTGTCGTTTTTTCTTTCGGGATCTGCGCAGGCTGCGACGGCAGTGGAAGACAAGGCGGAAAGCGCAAGGACCGAACCGGTCATTTTCTGGAGGAAATCGCGGCGTGTTTGCATGGTGATGGCAACTTTTTGATAAGTCCCCTAAGTTATCCCATTTTTTGATCCAGCCCAAACACCTGTGCCCGGTATTGTGCTGGCAGCAGCAGGGTTTTTATCCCTTTGTCGAGCCGGAGAAACCGGAAAAGCTTATAAACCTGTACTACGGGATAGAGCCAGTGGATGGAGGGCAGGTCAAGCAGCCGGCGGACCCGGCCGGGAACCAGTAACACCTGGGCGTGGATCAGCAGGAAATACCGGATGGGCCCGAGACTTTTCCGGTAACGCCGGTAGAGATCGGGTGTAAAAGAGCTTATCGCCAGGTTTTGCTTTACGTATTGTTGCCGCATCAGCTCCCAGGCCGCGAAGTCATCGGGTATACCGGTGAGCCCCATGTGCCGCCCCACCCTGGCGAACACGTCAAACACTTCGGCCTTCTCCTCCGGCCGCAGCGGCCGCTCGATCAGTTCAAAGCTGCTGATCGAATAACCGATGAGCATAAAGAGCACGTCGAGATAAGCGCTTGCGGGAATGTTGGCGCCACGCTTTGCTTCCACGCCTTTATGGATCGCGGTGATATGATCGATCGCCGTCAGTGCGCGGTCCTCTTCGGCAAAGACGATCTGCTGTGCATAGGATACCGTGCTGAACAGCCGGCCCAGCGGATCGGCCGGGAGTTTGCCGGTAAAATACAGCCAGTCTACCGCCTGATTGAGGGCAAATTCGGCCGAAGCACCCGCGAATATCAGCAGGACGGTGTCTCCGCGCCCCCAGATGGTACGAACGACGGAAGAAGGATGTGCAAAATCTGCCATAACGAAGTTATTTTAATTTAAGCCGCAACGGCGGTACCAGGGCCTCCAGCGCCAGTACCGTCAAGATCCCCAGCGCATAGCAGCCGACGTCCACCCAGGTAAAGGAATAGCCCATCAGCGTGCGGATCAGCGAGGGTTTTGTAAAGCCGAGGCGGTCCGCCAGATGGAAATACTGTGTCACCTCCACAAAACAGGCAAACGCGAATATCCATGTCGCCAGCGGGCGTACCGGCAGATCCCAGAAGGTCTGGACCAGGGTATATAAAAAGATGACGCAGAGATAGTCCCCGCCATAAGGCCGGACGATGGCGTCGTGCGTGCACCAGGCGATATAGGCCTCGATCCCCAGGAGCAGGACGCTAAAGATGAAATACCACAGGCTGAAACGGAAATGTCGGCGCATAGGCGAAAAGTGCTTTGAATTACAAAGTAAGTGTAAATATTTTGGTTTTACAAGTATGGGCACATAATTTATTGTTTGATCCGGTTTTGCTCGTCTTCGGAGCTTCCGGTCTTCCGCGCCTTTACCGTTTTGCCGGAGGAGAAGCTGTAGGAAAAGGACAGGCCCACGACCTGCGTGTCGACATAGTTGCGGAATTGCACCGCCACGCCGGGGACATTGGTGAGGCTTCCTGCCGGCCGCACCGTATGGAAGATGTCGCGTGCGGACAGGCGGATGACGGCTTTCCGGTGCAGCAACTTCCGCGAAATTCCTGCGTTGAGCATGCCCGTTGCGGACATGACGAATTGTCCATCCGTTGCCGGACCTGAATAGTTGCCGCCGAGATCCATTGCCCAGTTGTCGGTGAATGCGACCTGGTTGTTCCAGTTGATGGAAAAGGAGACCGTATGGGTGGACAACGAGGAATCGCCGATGAACCCGATATAGCTGCTGCTGATCACCTGCGAGAACAGGTTCATGGTCCAGCGCTTCATCGGTTGCAGCGAGGCGTTGACGGAGAACCCAAGCCCGGTATGATGGCCGATATTGCCTGGCTGACTGATAAAGACCTCGCCCTCCGACCGGATCACTTCCTGTTCGATATCGCGCGTATAGTTATAGAAAAGTGTCGCCGTCAGCATTTGGGTATGGCGCCAGGACAGCTCCAGATTGTCGGAATACTGCGGCCGCAGATAGGGATTCCCCGCGAGATAGGTATACTGGTTGATCAGGAAAATAAATGGATTCAGATCCTGGTAGCCGGGCCGGTTGATCCGCCGGCCGTAGGCCATGTGGAGATGGTTCTTGCCGCTGCTGTCGAGGCGGTAATCGAGATTGGCGGTCGGAAACAGATTGGTATACCGGCGGGTGAACGAGGAGTCCGGTTTTACCGCGTTGCCCAGCTGATGTCCGTTTGCAGCGGTATTCTCGACTCTCAACCCGCCCTGAAACGCGAGTCGCCCCGATTCACGGGACAGGCTTATATAGGCCGCCCGGATATCTTCTTTATAGATAAAATGATTGGTCTTGTCATAATCGGGAACGGCGCCGGCTCCCACCAGGTACTCATAATCCGCGCGGTTGTCGGAGGAGACGGAGCTCCACTTTGCACCGGTCTCCAGCCGGGACTTGCCAAGCGGCAGCGTGTAGTCCGTCTTCGCCGAATAGATGCGGATCGAGGCGGGCAGATCGGCCTGCTCATCGCTGGTCGATTGCGGGAGTCCATGCGCGTCGAAGGTGGTATTGAGAAAAAGCTGCCGGCTCGCTGCCGGATGTTGGACGAGATCGGCATCCGCGGTCAGCAACTCGCCCGGCCGCCGGAAGCTATGGCTGAAGTTGAGATTGACGCCCTTGTTTGAGAAATGATCCTGGCTGGAATTGGCCGCCTTCGTCACGCTGTCCAACTGATGGTCTGCGCCGCTGATGATATTTTGTTCCGGATTATGGGTATCGGTTGTCGAAAAAACACCTGACAATACGAATCCCAGCGTTGTCTTCGGCGACAGGGAATAATCCATTCCCAGCCTGCCTGTCTTGCTTTTCCGGACCGGGGTGTTAAAGGAGGTCTCGTCAAAATAGGATTGCGGGGCGCCGTTGGCATCCCGGTATATCCGTTGCAACTCCAGGCGTCGGTAGGAATGCTGTTCGCTGTATGATCCGTTGGCGAAAATATTCACCCTCCCCTTGCGCCAGTTGAGCACCCCGGTCTCGTTAGTGCGTCCATACACCGCCTGGCCGTAGCCCGCGGAGACCTGCCAATTGAGACCCTGCTCGCGGTTCTTCTTTGTGCGGATCAGGATCAGGCCTGCCCCCGCGGCGGCGTCATAGCGCGCGGGCGGGTTGCTCATCAGCTCGATCCGTTCCAGCAGACCTGAGGGCATGCCGCGGAGATAGTTGGCGAGATCGGTCGCCGACAGATAAGTGGGTTTGTCATCGATCAGCACCAGCACCCCTGCCCTGCCGTTGAGCCGGATCACTCCGTCGCCATTTACGGAGACTCCGGGGAGCTGTTCCAGCAATTCGAGCGTGCTGGTCCCTGTCAGCGCGGTCATCGCCTCGACGTTGATGAGGATGCGGTCGGCTTTTTGGACGATCAGTGGCCTAAGCGCGATAACGGTGGCCTTTTTCAGGGTAGCGGTATCGGTATTGGAGGTGACGGTATCGTTTTTTGCGACAACCGTATCTTTCTGAGCCTGAGCGACAAAGGACGGCGCCGTCAGGAGAACGAAAAGCATAGCTTTTATATACATAAGAGTCTTTTGCATAAAAATACATAAGATTCCGATATATCAAAATGCCCGGTTGTGAAAAAAGGCCTAAATTTGCCAATTGATCATTGCTAAAGAACTGAATAATGGACAGGACAGAACTCATCTGCATCGGACATATTACGCATGACAAAGTCGTCACGCCGCGCTCGGTCGTTCATATGGCCGGCGGCACCGCCTTTTATTTTTCGAATGCCGTATCCCGGCTCGATATCCGCTACAAGCTGATCACGGCCCTGGCGCCGGTGGATATGCCCTTCGTATTCGAGTTGCGGGAGAAGCACATCGATGTGGCCGTCCTGCCCAGCGCGCATACCGTCTTTTTTGAGAATATCTATTCCGGCAACCAGGACCATCGGACCCAGCGCGTTGCCAGCCAGGCCGATCCCTTCACCGTGGATCAGCTGAAGGATGTCGCCGCCCAGGTCTTCCATCTCGGCCCGCTGCTGGCCGGCGATATCCCGGTCGACCTGATCCGTGCTCTTGCGGAAAAAGGAAAGGTCTCTCTCGACGCCCAGGGCTATCTGCGCGAGGTGAAGAACCAGAATGTGCTGGCGATTGACTGGTGTGAAAAACGCCAGGCGTTGCAATACATCCATACCCTGAAGGTGAACGAATCCGAGATGGCCGTCCTCACCGGGCAGGACGAGGTCCGCAAGGGTGCGAAGATCCTCGCCGAATGGGGTGTAAAAGAGGTGGTCATCACTCTTGGCAGCATGGGTTCCGTCATCTATGACGGTCAGAACTTCTTTACCATCCCGGCCTATATCCCCACCACCTCCGTAGTGGATGCCACCGGCTGCGGCGATACGTATATGGCCGGTTATCTTTATCAACGGATAAAAGGCGCTTCCATCCAGCAGGCCGGGGAATTTGCCGCCGCGATGGCTACGCTCAAGATCGAGGGGTCGGGCCCTTTTACCGGCACCAAGGAAGAAGTGTTTGCCCTGCTTTCGAGCCGTAAAGACAAAGTTTACCGATGACCCCGGGCGAGATCACTGCCCTACTGTTCGAAAAGGATTATTTTTCCCAATGGCTTGGCCTGCAGGTTGACGAATCCGGTGAGGGCTACTGTAAGCTCCACTACCGGATCAATGAGCAAATGCTGAACGGCTTTGGGATCGTTCATGGTGGCGTCGTCTTCTCTGCTGCCGACTCGGCCTTTGCCTTTGCCTGCAACTCGCACGGCATCCTTACCGT
Organism: Puia sp.; assembly: GCF_036500295.1. Taxonomy (NCBI): domain Bacteria; kingdom Pseudomonadati; phylum Bacteroidota; class Chitinophagia; order Chitinophagales; family Chitinophagaceae; genus Puia; species Puia sp. Next base: position 98,617 of record NZ_DASYCH010000009.1, read on the forward strand.
AGCCTTAGACGTCTCCATTTCCTTCACCCGTCCTGCCCGCAGCGGCGACCTGCTCTTTGTCGAGGCCCGCGAGCTTCACCTGGGCAACAAGACCGGTCTCTATGAGATCCGCACCACCAACGAGAGCGGGGAATTGATCGCCCTGTTCAAAGGCACCGCCTACCGTACTTCCAGGGAGGTCAAATAACTGACCCTCAATCGTTTTTATTTAATATCATTTTAATTCAACGATTACTCAAAAAGAGCAATCTTTGCGGCGTAGCACTCCTCCACTGACCTCGCAGTTTCCAGAACGCTAACCCTGGAATACGTTTCATATTATATTATAAATTTCCACGATCGATATGTTTAAAATTGCCGACGTTATTTTAAAGCGCCTGATCATCAGCCCTTGTCTCTTTCTCCTACTATCGATTGCCTGCTTTTCCCAACCCGTGATGAAGGCTGACAGCTCGCTCACCCTGGGTCAGTGTATCGACTATGCGCTGAAGCATCAGCCCTTTGTCAACCAGGCGCTGATCAACGAAGCCATCGTGCGGACGACCAATGCCATCAACCAGTCGAGCTGGTATCCGCAGGTGAACGCCCAGGCCAATCTCACCCATTATAATTCCCGGCCGACGTCGTATATCGTCGACTCGGCGGGTAATGTCCATCTTCAAAAGAATGGGGTCGTCAATACCTTCATCCCCGTACTCGGCGTTTCGCAGACCATTTTCAACCCGGCCCTGCTTTATGCCACCCGCAGCGCACCGCTTTTCAACCAGCAGGCGCAGCAGATAACCGACAGTACAAAGATCGATATCGTGGCCGGGGTCAGTAAGACGTTTTACGGTCTGCTGCTGACGCTCGAACAGATCAGCGTTCTCAAGGAAGACACTGCGCGGCTCGCCAAGAACGTAAGCGATGCGTATCATCAATATGTCGGCGGGATCGTCGATGAGACCGACTACGATGAAGCGGTCATCTCGCTCAACAATTCCAAGTTCCAGCTCAAACAGGCCACGGAGAATCTCAACCCGCAGTATGCGATGCTGAAACAGGTGATGGGCTATCCGCCAAGATCGCAGTTCAACGTACTCTTCGACACCGTGCAGATGATGAACGACATCGCCTTCGACACAACTCAGGAGCTGCAGTTCGAGAAACGCATCGAATACAAGTTCCTGCAAACGCAGAAGGCGCTGCAACTGGCCAATATCAACTATTACCGCAACGCCTGGATGCCAACCGTTGGCGCCTTCTTCAACTACGACTATGAGTTTCAGAGCAACGGTTTTGGCGATCTTTTCTCCAAGGCCTATCCCTACAGCTATATGGGGCTTTCGCTGACGATGCCCATCTTCACCGGCTTCAACCGGACCAACAATATAAAACGGGCGCGGCTGCAGGGCGATCTGCTCGACTGGTCGGAGGTCAACCTGAAGTCCCAGATCTATACCGAATATGCCACGGCGCTGGCCAATTACAAAAGCAATTATTTCAACCTCGGCATTTCAAAGGAGAACGTCAGCCTGGCGAGACGGACCTATGATATCGTGGCGCTGCAATATCAACAGGGCGTGGTTCCCTACCTGAACGTCATCACCGCCGAATCAAACCTCATCACTTCCGAGATCAGCTATCAGAATGCGCTTTTCCAGGTGCTGTCGAGTAAGATAGACCTGCAAAAATCCATGGGCTTTATTGTCGTCCACTAACCCGAAACCGTCGTTAATCATTAAGCACAAATACTAATAAATCACACGTATGAGCAGACTGGCATCGATCCTTGTTTTTATCCCTGGACTGGCGATCTTCTCCTGCCAGCAGAAGCCACCGGCCCCCAATCCCCCTACCCCCGTCAATCTCGCCACGGTGAAGTCTTCGGCCGTCACGTACTATGACGATTATCCCGCCACTACCCAGGCCCTGAGTCAGGTGGATCTGCACGCCCAGGTGACGGGCTATGTGACGGCCATCCTGTTTACGGAAGGCACGCATGTTCACAAAGGACAAAAACTCTATGAAATAGACGAGCGGCTCTTCAAGGCGGCCTACGATCAGGCGGCGGCCAATGTCCAGGTAGCGCAGGGCAACCAGCAGCAGGCGCAACAGGATGCCGACCGGTATCAGTACCTCATCCAGCACAACGCAGTGGCCAAGCAGACCCTCGATCATGCGATCATCGCTCTGCAGAACGCGAAGAACGAGACGGCCGCCGCCCAGCAGGCAATGAAGACGGCCGAAACGAACCTTACCTATTCGGTGATCAGCGCACCCTTTGACGGGACCATCGGGTTCAGCATGGTGAAACTCGGGAATCTCGTAACTGCGAGTACGACCATTCTTAATACCGTCTCGACCGATAATCCCATGGCGGTGGATTTTTTGATCAACGAGGCCCAGCTGAACCATTACGAGCAGCTTCAGCATGAGAAGCACCAGTTGGATTCGCTGTTTACGATCGTGCTGCCGGATCATTCCGTCTATCCGCATACGGGTAAGATCTCGGTCATTGACCGGGCGGTTGATCCGCAGACGGGAACTATCCGGGTTCGCCTGGAGTTCAGCAATCCCAAACTCGATCTCCGTGCCGGGATGTCGTGCGTTGTGCGGGTGCACAACCTGGAACAGAAGCCGCAGATCGTTATCCCTGCCCGGGCTGTGGTCGAGCAGATGGGGGAATATTTTGTATACGTTGCCAAAAAGGACAGTGCCCTTAAGGCCCTCCAGGTGAAGATCGAGACGGGCCAGACTATTGGGCCGAATATCATTGTCAAATCGGGCCTCCAGGATGGGGACCGGCTTGTCGTCGACGGCGTACAGGCCCTGCACGACGGATCGCCCATCACAACGGCCAACACCATGGGACCCGGCCAGCCCGGTCGTCGCCGCTAACAAATTTTTTAGACTACATCTATGATCGCGAATACTTTCATAAAAAGGCCCGTCACAGCTATCGTCATTTCCATTGTGCTCGTGCTTACCGGCTCCATCTGTATCGCCATCCTGCCGGTCGATCAGTACCCGGATATCACGCCGCCCATCGTTCAGGTCAACGGCCAGTTCACCGGTGCGGATGCCCAGACCGTGGAGCAAACCGTCGCGACCCCGATCGAACAGCAGGTGAACGGAACGCCGGGCATGGAATACATGCAGAGCAACAGCACCAACAACGGTCTGATGTCGATCAACGTCACATTCAATATCGGCACCAATATCGACGTTGCCGCGTTGGATGTGCAGAACCGGGTGAGTATTGCGACGCCGCTGCTGCCGGCCGTCGCCAGCCGGCTGGGGATTACCGTTCGCGCGGTGAACCCGAGTATGCTGATGATGGTGGCCATCTATGCACCGAAAGGAACGCATAACATTACCTTTCTCGACAACTACGCGAATATCTTTGTGCAGGATGCGTTGTTACGTGTTCCCGGGGTCGGCACTATCCAGCGGTTTACCGATGACTTCTCGATGCGTGTCTGGATGAACCCGCAGAAGATGGCGGCCTACAGTCTTACCCCGCAGGATGTGATCAACGCCCTCAATGCCCAGAACGTCCAGGTTGCCGCGGGTTCCGCGGGCGTGCCGCCGCAGAATAAATCCCAGACCTTCGAGATCGGGATCCTCGTCAACGGCCGGCTCAGCAAGCCAAAAGAATTCGAGAACATCATCGTAAAGACCCTGCCCGCCACCGGCGAACTCGTCTATCTGAAGGATGTCGCCCGGGTGGAACTGGGTAAGTTTACCTTCGCCAGCAATTCCTTTGTCGACGGGAAACGCGCCTCCTATCTCCAGATCTACCAGGCCCCCGGCAGCAACGCGTTGCGAACGGCTGAGGGTATCTATAAAGAGCTTGCGCAGCTGAAACAGTTCTTTCCAGCCGACGTCGAATATTCAGTTCCTTTCGAGTCAGTCACGGTTGTGAAGGTCTCGATGGCGGATGTGGTCGACACCCTGTTGCTGACCCTCGGACTGGTGGCGCTGGTGGTGTATCTCTTTTTGCAGAACTTCCGTAGCACCCTGATCCCGGTGCTGGCTATCCCGGTGTCCATCTTCGGCACCTTCTGCTTCTTTATCCCGCTCGGCTTTACCATCAATACCCTAACCATGTTCGGCTTCGTGCTGGCCATCGGTATCGTGGTGGATGACGCTATCATCGTCGTCGAGGCGGTGCAGCATTATATCGATCACGAGAAGATGTCGCCGAAAGAGGCTACCTATTTTGCGATGAAGGATATCTCGGCGCCGGTGGTGGCCATCGCGCTGATCCTGGCGGCGGTCTTCGTCCCTGTCGGCTTTATCCCCGGCATCGTCGGCCGGCTGTATCAGCAGTTTGCGATCACGATCGCCATCTCCGTGCTTATTTCAGCCTTTATCGCGCTCTCGCTGACGCCGGCGCTTTGTACCCTGCTGCTGAAGCCGTCCAAGACAAAAGAAGAAGCCCGCGGCATCCAGAAACTCTTTATCCGGTTCAACGGCTGGTTCGACCGGATCACCCAGCGTTATCAGAACGGCGTGAACGGAAGCATCAAGGGTGCGAAATACATCCTGATCCTGCTGCTCGTGCTCTGCATCGGCGCTGTTTTTCTGTTCCGGGACAAGCCCTCCGGCTTTATCCCTTCCGAGGACGACGGGAACATCTATGTGACCTTCCAGCTGCCGCCGGCCTCCTCCACCAGCCAGTCGGTGGCGCTGATGCAGCGGCTGATGGACGTGGTGTCCAAGACGCCGGGCGTGGCCCACTATGCGGCCCTTTCCGGGCTCAACGTGATGACCAACGCGAGCAATTCCAACTGCGGCACCATTTACTGCCAGCTGAAACCCTGGGATGAACGGGGTGAGGAGTCGGAACGCGTTCCTGGTATTCTCGCGGAGATCCGTCGGCGGATCGACGATGCGGCTATCCGCAATGCCAATGTCGAGGTGATCCAGCCCTCTCCCATTCCGGGTATCGGCGCCGGTGTCGGCTATAGCCTGCAGATCGAGCAGCGCAGCACCAACGACAACCTCCAGGGCTTCGAGACTGTCGTGCAGAAATTCATCGATTCCGTCAAGAAAGACCCGGCCATCGGCAGTGCGTATACCTTTTATTCCGCAAAGACGCCGGGCTATAACCTGACCGTCGATAGGGACAAGTGCGAGAAGCTGGGTGTCAACGTCGCCGATGTCTTCACCACGATCCAGGCCTTTATGGGCAGCCTGTATATCAACGATTTCACCACCTATAACCGCACCTTCCACGTCGTGGTCCAGGCCGATACGATGTATCGTTCGATGATCTCCGATATGGACAAATACTATGTGCGGAACCAGTCGGGAAATATGCTGCCCCTCGGCACGCTGATCACCTATCAACCCACCGAGACGGCCCCGCTGATCTCGCATTTCAATATCTTCCGGACGGCGGAGGTGGACGGAGCCCCGGCGCCGGGTCATAGCAGCAACGATGCGTTGAAGGCCCTGCAAAGGATCGCGGCCCGCGTTCTTCCCGATGGCTATACCTACGAGTTCTCGGGACTTAGTTTTGAGGAGGTGAAGGCCGGCTCTACCACGATCTATATCTTTCTGTTTTCCATCACGTTCGTCTTCCTGTTCCTTGCCGCGTTGTACGAAAGTTGGTCCGTACCCTTTTCCGTTCTTCTGGCGGTGCCTATCGGGGCCTTTGGCGCCATCCTGACGCTTGTGCTGGTGCCCAGCCTGACGAACAACGTGTATGCGCAGATCGGTCTGATCACCCTCATCGGCCTGGCCGCCAAGAACGCCATCCTGATCGTGGAATTTGCAAAGGTCCGGGTCGATCGCGGGGAAGACCTGCTCCGGTCGACCCTGGATGCCGTCAGCCTTCGGTTACGCCCCATCGTGATGACCTCCATGGCCTTTATCCTCGGGGTGCTTCCCCTGGTGTTCGCCAGCGGCGCTGGCGCTGTTGCGCGGCGGACCATCGGCTATACGGTATTGGGGGGTATGCTTGCTGCATCCACGATCGCGATCTTTGTGGTGCCGGTGCTCTTCGTTCTGATCACCAAGGCCTCCTATGGGAAGAAGAAACTGGACTATCTCCGCGCTCATCATGCCGACCTGATGGAAAAGGCTAAAAAGGTAGAGGCTCAGAATATCGATCCTGAGCTCGAGTTCGAAATCCAAAAATCACGCGACCTGCACGGAATGGATCCGAAGCAGGGGCTACAACCCGGACAAGCATGATCGCCAATACGTTCATAAAACGACCCGTAACGGCCATCGTTATTTCGACGGTCCTGGTCATCTCGGGCATCATCTGTATCTTCAATCTTGCCGTCGATCAATACCCGGATATCTCGCCGCCTTCGGTATCGGTCAGCGGAAACTATACGGGCGCCGATGCCCAGACCACCGAGCAGACCGTTGCGATCCCTATCGAAGAGCAGGTTAACGGCTCCCCGGGCATGGAATACATGCAGAGCACCAGCACCAACTCGGGCAGCATGAACGTCCGGGTGACCTTTGGCATCGGCACCAACGTGCATATTGCCGCCCTGAACGTCCAGAACCGGGTGGGTATCGCCTCCCCGCTCCTGCCCTCCGTGGTGAGCAAGCTGGGCCTTACGGTGCGCGCCCGCAACCCGGATATGCTGATGATGGTCGCCGTCTTCGCGCCGAAGAACTCACACAACATCACCTTTCTTGACAACTATACCAACGTATTTATCGAGGATGCCCTGTTGCGGGTGCCGGGGGTCGGGGATGTCAGCGCCCGTACCGATCAGTTCGCGATGCGCATCTGGCTCGATCCGGATAAGATGGCCGCCTATGGCCTGATGCCAAAGGATGTCACGGCCGCGCTGAACGCGCAAAATGCTTATGTGGCCGCCGGCGCCGTCGGTGCGCCGCCGCAGTTTAGCAGTCAGGCCTATGAGCTGACCGTCATGCCCAACGGTCTGCTGACAAAGCCGGCCGATTATGAGCGGGTGGTCGTCAAAAACATTCCCGACTCCGCGGGGATCACCGGTCACCTCGTGTATCTGAAAGACGTCGGCCGGGTGGAACTGGGGAAGTTCACCTTTTCCAGCTATTCCTGGGTCGACGGGAAGCGGGCTTCGATCCTGATGGTCTACCAGGCGCCCGGCAGCAACGCGCTTCAGACGGCCGAGAACGTATACGCGGAGCTCGAACGGCTGAAAAAATATTTCCCGCCCGACGTCGACTATAAGGTTCCCTTCGAATCGGTGACGATCATCAAGGTCTCCATCCACGAGGTGTTGCTGACCCTGCTCCAGGCGCTGGGACTGGTCGCGCTGGTCGTCCTGCTCTTCTTACAAAATTTGCGGTCGACGCTTATTCCGGTGTTGGCGATCCCCGTGTCTATCCTCGGCACCTTCTGTTTCTTTATCCCGCTGGGCTTCACCATCAATACCCTGACCCTATTTGGTTTTGTCCTGGCTATCGGGATCGTCGTGGACGATGCCATCATTGTGGTGGAGGCGGTGCAACACTATATTGACGAGCAGCATATGTCGCCGAAGGAGGCGACTTATCACGCGATGAAAGAGATCTCGGCGCCCGTGGTGGCTATTGCCCTGATCCTCTCCGCGGTCTTCGTTCCTGTCGGGTTCATCCCCGGTATCGTCGGCCGCCTCTATCAGCAGTTTGCGATCACGATCGCCATCTCGGTGATCATCTCGGCCTTTGTCGCCCTCTCGCTGACCCCGGCGCTGTGCACCCTGTTGCTGCGGCCTTCGCATTTGCAGAAGAAGAACATCTTCGACCGGTTCTTCCTTTGGTTCAACAACGGCTTCGATAAGATGACCGTAAGCTATGCGCGGGGCGTTCACCGGTGGGTGAAGGGGGCGCGATGGACGGTCCTGCTGCTGGCCGGCATCTGTGTCGGCACTTTTATCCTGTTCAAGAAAAAACCTTCGGGGTTTATCCCCTCGGAGGATGAGGGCCGGCTTTATGTGACGTACCAGTTGCCCGAAGCCTCGTCGGTGGCTCAGTCGGTGACGCTGATGCAGCGGCTGATGACCATCATCGAGAAAGACTCTGCGGTCAACCACTATACCGCCATCTCGGGGTTCAATATCCTCAACGGCGGCGCCAACTCCAACAACGGCAGTATGTTCGTGATGCTCAAACCGTGGGAGGACCGGATCACCCCCAACTCGAGGGTTCCAGGGCTTATCGCCTCGCTGCAGAAGAAGATCGCGCTGGCCGGCATCAAGAATGCCAACGTGGTGGTCATCCCGCCTCCGCCCATCCGGGGCATCGGCGCGGCCGCGGGCTTCAGCATGCAGATCCAACAGGGGAATACGAGCGACGATATTCACCAGTTCGAGACCGTGGTCAAGCGCTTCGTCGCCGAGGCGCATAAGTATCCATCCATTGCCACAGCCTTCAGCTACTATGGCGCGCATACTCCCAGCTATGACCTTACCGTCGACCGCGAGAAATGCCAGAAACTGGGTGTCAACATCTCGGATGTGTTCAACACGATGCAGGCCTATATGGGGAGCCTCTTCGTCAATAACTTCACCCTTTATAACCGTACCTATCATGTGGTCGTCCAGGCCGATACCAACTATCGCGCGCTGATCGCCAACATGGATAAATACTATGTACGCAACCAGGCCAACCAGATGCTGCCCCTGAGCACGGTGATCCACTATGTGCCTATCGAGACGGCGCCGCTGATCACCCACTTCAATATCTTCCGGTCTGCGGAGGTGGATGGTTCGACCCCGCAGGGATATAGTACGGGGCAGGGCATCGAAGACCTTAAGAAGGTCGCCGCCAAGACGCTGCCGCAGGGGTATACGTATGAGTTCTCCGGACTTAGCTACGAGGAGATCCGGGCGGGTTCGACGACGGTTTATATCTTTATCTTTTCCATCGTCTTTGTGTTCTTGTTCCTGGCGGCCCTCTATGAGAGCTGGTCCGTTCCTTTTGCGGTGATGCTGGCCGTGCCGATCAGCGCCTTCGGGGCGATCGCTACGCTCAGCCTGATCCCGCCGTTGACCAATAATGTCTATGCGCAGATCGGCCTGATCACCCTGATCGGCCTTTCGGCGAAGAATGCGATCCTGATCGTCGAATTTGCGAAGCTTCGTGTGGATCGCGGGGAGGAGTTGATCCGAAGTACACTTGAGGCGGTGAGACTACGGTTAAGGCCGATCATTATGACCTCGATGGCGTTTATCCTGGGGGTGATGCCGCTTGTGCTGGCTACGGGCGCCGGCGCCGTTGCGCGTAAGACGATCGGTTTTGTCGTGCTTGGCGGGATGATCGCTTCGTCATCGCTGGCTATTTTTATCGTTCCGGTACTGTTTGTCCTCTTTACACGGCTTTCTTATGGGAAGAAGCAGCTGCAGTGGTTGCAGGATCACCATGAGGAGTTGATGGAGAAGGCGAAGCGGGTGGAGGAGCAGAATATCGATCCGGAGTTGGAGTATGATATCGATCAGGCGCATAAGGATAATAAGAAGAGCCGCGAGGCGGGAGGAGGCGCCGGTGGCGCGACGCCGGATATGGCGTAGGGGCGCGGAATTGGAGGTCGCATTTTGCGTCCTCCAATTTTGAGACTACTTGAGGTGCCAAAATGGCTTCTCAAGAATAGCCCGCCGGATCAATCCGGTTCATCGACCCTTCGAAAACCTATCCGAAGCCGGGATTGATGGGGAGGATTCAGCAGCTCTTTGAGGGCCGCAAAGATCGTCTGTATATCTTCGCTGTTTTGCGATACTTGATTTTCAAGCTGTTCCAACTTCAGAAGAATATCCTTATGCGTCAGCAGCAATTCTCGCATCTTCGTATAAATGCGCATGATTTGAATGTTTACCTTGATGGCCCGCTTGCTGTTCAACACGCTGGACAACATTAGCACCCCATGTTCTGTAAAGGCATAGGGAGCCACCCGTCGGCCTCCCCAACTTGAGGTCGCATTTTGCGACCGCAAGTTGGTTACCTCTTCAGCAGTCAATTGAAACATGAAGTCACCAGGAAACCGGTCAATGTTTCGTTTGACCTGTTCATTCAATCGCTTGGTAGGTACGTCGTACAATTCGGCCAAGTCCTGGTCCAGCATCACTTTGTGTCCCCTTAAATAGTATATTTTAGTCAATATTCTGTCGTCGGTGATTTGCACACCCACATTTACCTCTGTCATAAAATAGATTTTAGCGGTGTCACAATTTGTGATACCACCCAATAAAATTATCGATTTGGCCAATGATTGCAGGTGAAAAATTCGCGGAATTCGCTTATGGGTAAGAGAGGTTTTTGCGTAATCTTGAAGATCAAGGATGTATCGCGGAATGCTTTAATTTTCCAGTCGTTCGCACCAGCACTCGCCATAAAATGAAGACCCCGCATAGAGATGCGAGGTCTTGTTGTTTATTCCAACCATTCAAAAAGTAGACAATGTTATTCGCCGGGCCGGGTCAAAGTGTGACATTGTTATTCGCTGCGCAGGGCCTTGACCGGGTTGCTCAGTGCGGCTTTGATGGCCAGGAGGCTCACGGTCACCAGCGCGATCGCGAGCGCTGCGATCCCCGCCATCAAAAACACCCACCAGCTGAGCGAAACGCGATACGCATAGTCCTGCAGCCACCGCCGCATCGCCAGCCAGGCCAGCGGCCACGCCAGCAGGTTTGCCAGCAGTACCAGCCGGACAAAATGCCGGGACAGAAGTGCCACGAGGCTGTTGACGCTGGCGCCCATCACCTTGCGGATACCGATCTCCCTGACGCGTTTCTCCGCGGCATAGGAAGCCAGTCCGAAAAGCCCCAGACAGGAGATGAAGATGGCCAGCCCTGCCAGCACGCTCACGATCCGGCTCACCTGGGTATCCGCGCGGTAAACCTCGGCGAAATGATCATCGAGGAACTGGTATTCCAGCGGACGGTCGGGGAACAGTTGCTTCCAGGTTGACCGGATAAAAGAGATCGCCTCTTCGGTCCGGCCACCCTTGATCTTCACCGAAGCCGCGCTGAAATATTTATCGAAATTGAAAAGGAACAGGGTTTCGATCTTATAATGCAGCGAATTGAAATTGAAGTTGCGGGCGATACCGACTATCTCTCCCACGGAGTCGAATCCGAAATGCTTTCCAACGAGGTGCTCTATCGACTTGTTTGGCTCGTTTTTCGCCAACTCTTCGGCCATGGCCTGGTTGATGATATACTCCTTGGCGACAGCCGATTTCTCCCGCGAGAAATTCCTTCCCGCCACCAATTGGATGTTGTAGACCCGCAGATAATCGGCGTCGACGATCAGGCGCGTTCCCGTCAGGTCCCGCGCGGGGCCATCTCCGCGGAACGTTACACCCGACTGGTCCAGGTGGCTCCCCAGCACATCCTGCGCGCCAGTGACCCCTGCCACTGCCGCATTGGTGCTGAGCTGCTGCTTGAGCAGTTCGAACTTTTGGGAAGTGACTCCGTCCAGGGTGATATTGATCACCTGGTCCCGGTCGAATCCCGGATCCCTGCCCTGCATATAGGTCAGTTGACGGTAGACGAACACCGTCGCGATGATCAGGAAGATGGCGCTTGCAAATTGCGTTACCACAAGCACATTCCGCAACAGACCTTTGTTCCTGCCCACCTGCGGCAGACCCTTCAGGACTTTGACGGGCTGAAACGACGACAGATAAGCCGCGGGATAGAGTCCCGAGAGAAGGCCGACCAGGATCGTGCCGCCCAGTACCACGAGCGGGATCCACCGGTTATGCTCGAAGACGATCTCGAGGTGGCGCTGGCTCAGGTTGTTGACATAAGCCATCGCCGGCCACAGCATGACCAGCGCAAGTCCCATTGCCAGCAGGGCCAGGAGCACCGTCTCGCTCAGGAACTGTATGCTCAGCTGCGAACGCCGGGCGCCAATCGACTTCCGGATACCCACCTCGCGGGCCCGTTCGGCTGATCGCGCCGTCGACAGATTCGTAAAATTGATACAGGCGATGACCAACACGATCAATGCGATCACCGAGAAGATATTGGTATAGTTGCTATCGAACTTCTTGTAGTTGATATAATCCAGCCCTATATCGGCGGCACGCGCATGGACGGATTGCAGGGGTAGCAAAAATAATTCGTAGAATTTCCAGCCATCCCCGTTGAGATGCCGCTTCAGATAATCGGGGAACTTTTTTTCCATGGCCGCCACGTCGGTATTCGGTGCCAGTTCGAAATAGGTGTTGAGCCAATTGCCGCCCCAGAAACCCATCCAGTCTGGCTTGATGAACGTGTTGAAAGATCCGAGGGCATCAAACTGCAGCTGCGAGTTCTCCGGGACGTCCGCTGCTATTCCGGTGACCTTCCAAAGCACCGTGTCCGTATCGAAATGCGTGATCGTCCTGCCCATCGGGTCCTCGCCGCCAAACAGCTTCCGCGCCGTCGAAGCGGTCAGCACGATGCTGTTGGGTTTTAGCAGGGCTGTCGCCCGGTCCCCCTGTAACAACTGGAAATCGAACATCTGTAAAAAACCCGTGTCGACGTTGAACATCTGGGGAAGGAAGATCCGTTTGTCCCCATTTGTCATCTGGTATTTATCGTGCCAGTTGATGCGCGTGAAGTTAAGGATCTGGGGGAACTCCTGCTTCATCGTCGTCCCCATCGGGAACATCGACAACGCCACTTTCTGTGAAGCTACCATGCCGGGAAACTTCTGTACTTCGTTGAGGCGATAGATGTTTTTGGTGTGAAAGCGGTCGAAGCTCTTCTCATAGAATACGAAGAGCATGATCACCATGCAGGCGGCCATGCCGATTGCAAGCCCGGCAATATTAATGATGGAATAAACCTTGTTCTTCCAAAGGTTGCGCCAGGCGATCTTAAAATAATTTTTAAACAAGGATAGCGCTTTGATTGTCAACGCTACTACCAGTGGAGTGCCAAATCCTTCAGTTGCTACTAATCAATTAGTTGTATTATTACCGGGGCACCGGATGTCCGGTTTCGATACAATGATTGTCTCATTATGCGCGCGCGCTTGTTTATACCAGAGATTGCTTTATCTCGACGACGAAGGCTTCGGGGACATTTACCAGCGTGGCAATTTCGCTAACCGTATGATGTGTGTTCAGTAATAATGCCTTAACGACCTCGAGCGTCTTTTCCTCCTTCCCTTTTTCCATTCCTCTCTCGATACCCCTCTCCATTCCTCTCTCTATACCCCTTTCCTCTCCGATCACATACAGAACGTCGTTTTCCAGCTTAAACCACTTCTCGATACTTTCCATGATGATCTTATTTTCAGGGACTAATTTACGCAAATTCGATAATATCAGCAACTGGCGGAGGGAACGTTGCTTCGAGAAATCGCCCCTGGAAGAGGCGATAATCTCACCTACAATGGTTTCCACCACCTGTTTACGGTCGTTGTCCCCAAAATTTCCCAAAATTGCCAGCATTTTTTCCTCGGGGCTGGCTGCCTTCAGAAATATCCGGTAGTCTATTGAGGAAAGGGCGATAAGCCCATATTTATAATGCATTATCTGCGTGAGTAGATGATCCTTCATCCGTGGTAATCCTTGACCCAAATAGATTACATACTGGCGAACGGGAAGTTGATACCGCCGCAACAAGAGAATATAATATTCTGCCATGCGGTACACCATCTCCTTTTCGTCGGCCACCTGCATTTCCAAATGCAGCACAAACGTTTCCCCATCTTTATCCGTGATCTTTTTCAACACATCCGGCTTGCGTTCCTTGGTATGTTGAACGTCATCCGGCAATTCTTCGGTGATTACGCTATCAATTCCAAGCAGGTCCCTGATCAGGCCTGGCAAGACAGCCTCGATGTTTTCGCGGAGTATTTTGTCATATTGATGAACTTGTTTTTCCATTTTGGCAGATCGTGGCAAAAAAAATACGGACTACCTGTAGTAGATAGTCCGTATAATACCGAGGTTATGAGCCCCAAATCGCCCACCTCGCCGGTGGTTCTATGGTTCGTTAAGCTTTATTTTGCAGGCAAATTTATCCAAGGTTTTTATCTTCAGAAAATTTCTTTATCCAAACCGCTGCAGCACGTGGTCGGCGGCGGTGGTCCAGGCGGTGTGGGCGGCGGCGGCGGTGAGCTCTTTGCCGGCTTGTTCGTTGATGCCGCCGGGCGTGGCTGCGTGCTTTGCGAGATCGCCGAAGTCGATGGGCCGGGAGTGCTGGGCGAGGAAGGAGAGGGATTGAAAGAGGTTGGCGACATAGGCGTTCGCGGTCTCGGGCTGGACGCCGTGGGCGATGGTCCATTCGCTGAGCCCGCGCAGAAGATCGTAATAGGGGGTGATGAGGCCGGTCAGGGTCCAGAGGGCGTGGAGGCCTGCCTCGTCGGTCACGGGGAGGGTTTCGCCGAGGTAGCTGAACAGGCGCGTGACGCGCTCGTCCGCGTCGAACAGCGGGATGGGACAGTTATGCTGCACGACGGTCGGCAGCGGGATCGCCCGGCAGACGACGGCGGCGGGCTGCGTCAGCTCGCGCAACGGCCCATAGGGCAGCAGCGCCACCAGCGATACCACGGTCTGCTCCACCCGAAATCGCAGCGCGCCGAGCACCTCCTTCGCCACGGGCGGCCGGACGGCGAGGATCACGATGTCGCTGGCATCCACTACTTCCTGGTTGGTGGCCAGACGCGAGACGTTTGCATACCGCGCCGCCAGCGTCTTCGACGCCGCTTCGCTCCGGGGCGATAGAAAGATCTCCAGCCCCTCCGCTTCCGAGGTGCATAGTCCCTGAACGATCGCGCTCGCGATCTTGCCGATACCGATGAATCCGATTTTCATATATTCGTCAAATATATGGACAGTCGTCGTGAATTCATAAAGAAGACCGGATCCGCCGCATGGTTGCTTACTACCGGGGGGCTGCCGGCACTGGCTGGCGCGCCTGCGGGGACCTTAATACGGCCTGCGCCGCTCGATGCATCGCCAAATGCGCCATCCGCGCCCGGGGCACCGTGGTATCGCCGGGTCACCCGCTGGGGACAGGTTAATATTACCGAGAAAGACCCGCCACAATATGATATCGCCTGGTGGCGCGACTACTGGCGGCGCACAAATACGCGCGGCATCATCGCGAATTCCGGGGGCATCGTGGCCTACTACCCGACCAAGATACCGCTGCACAAAAGATCGGAGTTCCTCGGTGACCGGGATTTGTTTGGCGACCTCTGCCGCGCCGCGCACACGGATGGCCTGGCCGTCTTTGCGCGGATGGACAGCAATCGCGCACACGAGGAATTCTACCAGGCGCATCCCGACTGGTTCGCCGTCGATCCGGCCGGGAAGCCCTATCGCGCCGCCGATCTTTACATCGCCTGTATCAACAGTCCGTATTATACGGAGCATTTGCCGAAGGTGCTGCGGGAGATCGCCACGCTCTATCATCCCGAGGGGTTTACCGATAACAGCTGGAGCGGACTGGGTCGCGACAGCATCTGTCATTGTCGATATTGCAAAGCCAGCTTCCGTGATAAGACGGGCTTCGACCTTCCCACAAAAGCAAACTGGGAGGACAAGGTCTACAGAGCCTGGCTTCGCTGGAACTATGACCGGCGCATCGAACTCTGGGACTTCAACAACAAGATCACCATCGAAGCCGGCGGCCCCGACTGTATCTGGAGCGGGATGAACAGCGGCAGCATCAGCGGCCAGAGCCGGAGCTTCCGCGACTGTAAGCGGATCGCCGAACGGGCGGAGATCATCATGCTCGACGACCAGGCGCGTACCGACACCGGCGGCTTCCAGCACAACGGAGAGATCGGCAAACTCTATCATGGCCTCCTCGGCTGGGAGAAGCTGATCCCCGAAAGCATGGCGATGTACCAGGCGCACAAACCCTGGTTCCGGCTCGCCAGCAAACCCGAACCCGAGGCGCGGATGTGGATGGTGGAAGGCCTGGCCGGCGGCATCAGCCTCTGGTGGCATATGGTCGGCGCCACGCATGAAGACAAACGCATGCACCATAACCCCGAAGCGATCTACGCCTGGGAAGCCGCGCACGAAGAATTTCTCCTTCACCGCCGCCCCGTCGCCGCCGTCGGGCTCGCCTGGACCCAGGAGAACACCGATTGGTATGGCCGCGACAATACCGAAGAACGCGTCGATCTGCCCTGGCGCGGGATGGCCGGCGCGCTGATCCGCGCCCGCATCCCTTATCTTCCCGTTCACCTCGATCATCTGGACCGGGACGGCAAGGACCTGGCTGTACTGATCCTGCCCGATCTGGCCGTCATCAGCGATGAACAGGCGCAGGCGATCCGCCGCTTCGTCGAAAAAGGCGGCAGCCTCGTCGCTACGGGCAACACGGGTCTGCTGACGGGTGACGGCGAACCCCGTACGGACTTCGTGCTGGCCGATCTCTTCGGTGCGCATCTTGAACATCCCAGATCGCTGTTCACCAAACCAACGGAAGAGAAGATGGCGGGGGAAGCCTACCACACCTATCTGCGGATCGCAACCGGCGACCGCCACCCCGTCCTTAAAGGTTTTGAAGAAACGGATATCCTGCCCTTCGGCGGCCTCCTCGACAGCCTGCGGGTCGACGCCGGCGCCACTACCCCGCTTACCTTTATCCCGCAATTCCCGACCTATCCGCCGGAGAAGGCATGGATGCGCGTACCCCGCACCGATATTCCCGGGATGATTCTCCGGGACACCGCTGCCGCCGGCACGCACACCGCACGCGCCAGCCGCATTGCCTTTCTTCCCGCGGATATTGACAGACAGTACGGCCGCAGCAACCTGCCGGATCACGGCGATCTGCTGAAGAACATCATTCACTGGGCTGGGAACGGCAGGATTCCTATCACGGTCGAAGGCGCGGGGCTGATCGACACGCATCTCTACCGCCAGGAGAACCGGCTGGTGCTTCACCTCGTCAACCTCACTAATGAGAACACCTGGCGGCAGTCGCTGCACGAGCTGATCCCCGTGGGCCCTTTCAAAGTAAAAGTCAGACTGCAGAAGGGCATCACCGGGCAACACCTGCGTGCGCTTGTTTCGGAACAGAGCATTGGGCACCCGGCGGTCGCGGACGGCTGGTGCCAGTTTACCGTGGATCGGATCCTCGACCACGAGGTGGTCGTCATCGGCTGAGGTGCGGCGCTGGTCAAAATCAGACAGGTTTCGGTGAATTATAGATAAGCGGTTTTCGCGTTGCCGGCGTATTTTTAAGAATGAACAAGCACCATATCCTTACCGCGCT
>NZ_DASYCH010000010.1:0-28603 GCF_036500295.1 Puia sp.
CCGGGACAGACACGCGCTCTGGCTCGCGGGTCCTCGCCTGGCCGCGGGGACTTACGGCCTGGCCTGTGGTCCTGGCGACCGCGCGATAGTGTATCTTTAGCTCAAATCACCGACCATGTCCCTGCTCGTCCTCGTCCGTCACGGCCAGTCCACTTATAACCTGGAGAATCGGTTCACGGGGGAGACCGATGTGCCGCTGACGCCCCGGGGCCGGGAGGAGGCAAGGGCGGCGGGCACAAAACTAAAGGGCATTGCCTTTGTCCGGGGCTTTACCTCCGTGCTCCAACGGGCCATCGAGTCGATGACGCTGCTGCTGGAGACGGCCGGCCAGCCGGAGCTACCGGTCACCCGTGACCGCGCACTCAATGAACGGAACTATGGCCGGCTGCAGGGGCTCAACAAGGCAGAAATAGCAAAGCAATATGGCGGGGAGCAGGTGGCCATCTGGCGAAGAAGTTTTTCTATCCGGCCCCCCGGCGGCGAGAGCCTGGCCGATACGGCGGGTCGCGTCGTCCCCTACTATCGACAAAACATCGAGCCGTTGCTGCTTCAAGGGGATAATATTCTCATCGTGGCTCACGGGAACAGCCTGCGGGCCCTGATGATGCACCTGGAAAACATCGGGGAAGAGGCCATTGCGCAGGTAGATCTGCCTACGGGGTTGCCCCGGCAATATACGCTGAATGATAAGGGATTGCTTGAAGCAGTAGCCGATCTATAATACTTCCACCAGCACGACAAACTCCCCCCAGACGGGTGAATGGGCGTAGAGGTCATGGATGATGCCGGGTCCATAGGCGGCATACCAGGGCAGGATATTCTCCATCCGTTCCTGCAGGTTGCCATTGGGGAAC
Organism: Puia sp.; assembly: GCF_036500295.1. Lineage (NCBI taxonomy): Bacteria > Pseudomonadati > Bacteroidota > Chitinophagia > Chitinophagales > Chitinophagaceae > Puia > Puia sp. The sequence goes on from NZ_DASYCH010000010.1 coordinate 855, forward strand.
AAGGCCTGCTTCACGGCGCGGATCTGCCGCTGCTGGTCGCTGAATTTGCGTTTCTCGGCCCTCAGCAGCTTCTTTTCCAGCAGGCGGATCGGCTCCACTGCTTTTACCTGCAGGGCCGTCACGTGCTGTTCCAGGGTCGGGTCCACCGGCCGGGTCAGCGCCTTGAGGGTCTCGTAATATTGGTTGGCCGCGGCGATCTCTTCTTCGAGGCTAAGGGTCTGATTCGAATCGCGCTTCACCAGCTGGTTCATCAGGTCCTGCTCGTCGCGGAACAGATCTTCGATGCCGAAGCCGGCCCGTTCCATCTTTTCCATCCATTGCTTTTCCACCAGTTGGAACGAGCTGCGGACCACGAGCACCGGGAACGGGGTCTGGTAGTGATCGAAGAGTCCTTTTAGTTCCAGCCAGTAGGCCGTCTCGCCACCGCCGCCGACAAAGGCCAGGTTGGGGAGGATCGTCTCCTGGAAGAGCCCGCGCAGGATCACATTGGGACTAAAGCGCTCGGGATAACGGTGCAACTCATCCCGCAGCTCACTCTCCGTGAACGCCAGCGCGGACCCATGGACCTTATAGCTATCGCCGGTCTGCTCGATCCTTCCACGCAGGGCGTCCTTTAAATAAAAAAGATTGATATCCCTTGGATTGGCCTGGATGTCATAGGCTTCACCGAGTTGCCCGATGGTCTCGTTCACGATCCGGGAAGACTCCCGGCGGAAGAGGTCGTCTTCGAAAACGGCGATCATCTGCCGCTTGAATGCCGCGTTATCGGCGATCAGCACGATCAGGCCATATTCCGCAAACAGGCGGTGGAGGATACGCAAGGTCGCCGTCTGGATATCGGGACTTTCGAGATAGGCTTCTTTCAGGATTGCCATCAGCTCCGGGCCATAGCGCTGGACCGAAAGTTCTCCTTCGATGCGGTGATAGAGTTTATCCAGTCCTTTGGTGGTCATCCGGCCCACGGCGCCGGTTTGTTTCGTATCCCAGGTGAGCTTCTCGCCGCCCAGCCAGATCTGTCCCAGCTCGTCGAGGTCGGCATCCTCGCTGCCCATATAGAACACCGGCACGAAATTGTCGCCGGGGTGTTGCGCTTTCATCCATTCCGCCAACCGGATCGTATGGAGTATCTTATAGACAAAGTAAAGATGGCCGGTGAAGATGGCCGGCTGATGAGCCGTGCAGATGGTGAAGGTGTTGGGACTGGCCAGCTTCGCGATATTTTCCTTTACCCGCGGCGCCCCGGCCAGACCCGCGTATTGCTCCTCCAGCACCTGCACCAGTGTCGCCCGGTCCACGGGTTTGCCGGCTTTTCGCGCGGCAAGCGCCGATCGCATGCCTTCCGGGCTTGCCGGATATGCGTAGTAGGGGGACAATTCATCGGCCTGATCCAGGTAGTCCGTAATAAGACGGGAGAAATAGCCGGTCTGGCGGTATGGTAAATGCGTCGATTTCCAGTCCATAAGACAGCGAATTTATCACCTCCTGCCGATAAACGAGAATCGAACGGGGTAATTTATCCGAACGGCACAGAAGCCGCCAACGGCGGCTCGTCCGAAGGACAGACAAAAATGGTTTGCCGGGATGGCTAAATTTCCGAGAGCCATTCCGGGCAAATCTACAACAGGAAAAAGGGAGGATTGTTCGGGATGAACCTAGAGCACCTGGAAGCCGTAGGCATAGGGATCATCTTCCGGGTCGATGGTAATCGTGTTATACCCGTAGATCTTCGCCCAGCCTTCGATGCTCGGGACGATCGCCGGCTTGCCCGCGACGGTCACCGCCTTCTCCACCCGCCCTGTAAAGGTCGATCCGATGATGCTTTCATGGATAAAGACATCGCCCTCTTTTAACTTTCCTTTGGCAAACCACTGGGCCATCCGGGCCGAGGTCCCCGTACCACAGGGGCTCCGGTCGATCGCCTTGTCGCCATAGAAAACCGCGTTCCGGGCCGTAGCCTTCGGATCGATGGTCTTCCCTGTCCAGAGGATATGCGTGCAGCTATGGATGGTCGGGTTCTCGGGATGGACAAATTTGTGCTGTGCGTTGATCCGCTCGCGCATCACCCGGCTCCAGGCGATCAACTGGCCGGCGGAATAGTCTTCCAGCCCTTTGAAATTTTCCTGGGGATCGACGATGGCATAGAAGTTCCCGCCATAGGAGACGTCGACCTTCAGGGGACCGAGATCTGGGCATTCGACGGTGATATTCTCCGCGGCCAGGTAGGCCGGTACGTTGGTCAGTTTGACGTTCTTTACCTTTTTGCCTTCCTGTTTGTATTCGATCAGCACCAGGCCCGCCGGCGCTTCCATGCGGATGTGACCCGGGGTCTTCGGCTGGATCAACCCTTCTTCCAGCGCGATGGTGATCGTGCCGATGGTGCCATGACCGCACATGGGGAGACAGCCGCTGGTTTCGATGAACAGTACCGCCACGTCGTTCTGTGGGTCATGGGGTGGATAGAGGATGCTGCCGCTCATCATGTCGTGCCCTCGCGGCTCGAACATCAGCCCCTTGCGGATCCAGTCGTATTCTTTTAGGAAATGCTGACGTTTCTCACTCATATTTGCCCCGTTGAGTACCGGACCGCCACCGGCTACCAGCCGGACGGGATTGCCGCAGGTGTGTGCGTCGACGCAAAAAAAGGTCTTCTTCATCCTATATCGGATCTTTTGTTAAATCATTATTTACCATTCTCCAGATGCCGAGCGGGTTACCGTTCTTCAGCGCATCGGGCAGCGCCGCATCCGACCAGCCCTGGAAGGCCAGGGGCCGGACCCAGCGTTTGATCCCATCCGCACCCACCGAGGTGAACCGGCTGTCGGTCGTGGACGGGAAGGGGCCGCCATGCTGCATCGAAAGGCTGACGCGAACGCCCGTGGGGGCGCCATTGAGGATCAGCCGGCCGCAGATGTCCTGCGCCGCCTCTACCAGGGCGCGATGTTGTTTGATGTCTTCGTCTGTTGCCATCAGGGCGGTGGTCAGCTGACCTTCGAGATGCCTTGCCGCCTTTACCAGCTCGTCGGCGTTGCCGCAGCGGATGACCAGCGAATAAGGTCCGAATACTTCCTGGTGCAGGAGCGGGTTCTTGAAAAAGGCTTCCGCCGATGCCGTGGCGATCGTCGGAACGCCCTGGTTCTCTGCGGGCTTCGCAGCTGCGACGCCAACCGTCTCCACCTCCGCCTGTTTCAACGCCGTACTGCGTTTCTCGCCATAGGCTTTGGCGATGCCGGGATGCAGCATCGTACTGGGGGCCGTTTTTTCTATCGCGGCGCCCAATTCCTTTATAAAGAGATCGAGATCTTCTCCTGCTATGCCGAGGATCAGCCCGGGGTTGGTACAAAACTGACCCGTTCCCAGGGTAACGGACCCGGCTAGTTGCGCAGCCAGTTCCTTGGCGGATGTCTTCAATTTACCCGGTAGTAGGAAAACGGGATTGATGCTGCCCATTTCGGCAAAGACGGGTATCGGCTCTTTCCGCTGGTTGGCCCAGTCGAACAGCGCTTTGCCGCCGCCATAGGAACCCGTAAACCCGACGGCGCGGGTATGCGGGTGCGTTACGAGGGCCTTGCCTGCCTCGAAGCTGACGCCATGCACATGACCAAAAACACCCGCAGGTAAACCCGCCGCTTTCACGGCTTTGCGGATCGCTTCCGCCACCCGCTCCGAGGTCTCGGCATGGGCGGGGTGCGCCTTGACGACGACCGGACAGCCGGCAGCCAGTGCGGAGGCGGTGTCACCACCCGCGGTGGAATAGGCAAACGGGAAATTGCTGGCGCCAAAAACGACAATAGGTCCTAAGGCAACCTGCAGCTTGCGGACATCGGGGTCGCCCTTCTCCGGCACCGCGGTATCGATCCGAACTTCCAGCCAATGGCCGGCTTCACAGGCCTCGGCATAGCTTGTCAGCTGGAACATCGTCCGGTTCCGCTCGTTCTTGAGCCTTGCCTCGGGCAGGTTGGTTTCGCGCATCGCGGTTTGGATCAGCTCATCGCCGGTCGCTTCCAACTCCCGGGCTATCGCACGCATCAGGTCGGCGCGCTGTTTCAAAGTAGTATTGCGGTAAACGGGAAAGGCAGTCCAGGCGGCCTGCATGATCTGGTCGATCTCCGCAGGTGAATGATCTTGAAAAGGCATGGGATAAAATTTTTATTCAATGAATGATCTGACGCTTCGGGCCATTAGGCATATTCTGTCAGCACGGGCCGGCTGGCGACACCCTGACGGATAACGTCCAGCACCTCTTCCCGTTCTTTACCGATCAATTGCAAACGTGGTGCCCGTACATACTCCGTACCCAAACCAACCTCGGCTTCCGCCAGCTTGATATACTGGACGAGCTTCGCGTGGATATCCAGCTCCAGCAAGGGCAGGAACCAGCGGTGGATCTCCAGCGCCTCTTCGATGCGGCCGGCCTTCACCAACCGGAAGATGGCCGTCGTCTCTGCCGGAAAGGCACCGACCAGACCGCCTACCCAGCCACAGGCGCCCATCAGCAGCTCTTCAATCGCGATGGTATCGACGCCGCAAAGGATCTTTATGCGGTTGCCGAAGCGATTGATCAGCCGCGTGACATTCGACACGTCGCGCGTGGACTCTTTCACGGCTTCGATGTTCGCCAGTTCGGTCAGCTCTTCGAACATATCCAGGGTCACTTCTATCTTGTAATCGACGGGGTTGTTATAGATCATGACGGGCAATGGCGTAACGCCTGCTACGGTCTTGAAGAAGGCCACCGTTTCCCGGTGGTCGCTTTTATAGCGCATCGGCGGCAATATCATCAGGCCATCCGCGCCCCACTGTTCCGCCTGGCGCGCCTGGTTCACCGCTTCACGTGTGGAGCCTTCGGCGATATTCAGCAACACCGGGATACGCCCGGCACTCTTTTCGATGGTATATTTGATCAGGGTCTCTTTTTCTTCCAGGGTCAGGGTGCTTGCTTCGCCAAGGCTGCCACCGATGATAACGCCGTTGACACCGGCTTCGATCTGGGCTTCGAGATTGTGTGCGAACATAGGAAGGTCGAGGGTATCCCGGGGAGTGAACTTCGTCGTCAGGGCCGGAAAAACGCCATTGAAGTCTATTCTCATGTGATCGTAATTTTTCAGCAAAATTACCGGTTTAACCCCGTGGGCAGGCCGCGCCGATTAATCTATTCTTTGCGGATTTTAACTTGCCGCCACTACTTCGCCTTCCAGATCATAATCATAAGCCTTTGTGATCCGCACATGGACGAATTCGCCGATCGGCAGCTTCTCTTCGCTGTGGATGATCACCTCGTTGTCCACCTCGACCGAGTCGAATTCGGTTCGCCCCAGGTAACGCCCGGCCTCTTTCTTGTCGATAAGGGTCTTGAACACCTGGCCCACTTTCTCCTGGTTCTTTTCGTAGGAGATCTCCTGCTGTACTTCCATCACCTCCTGTGCGCGTTGCTGTTTCACCTCCGCGGGGACGTCATCTTCCTGGCCATAGGCCGAAGTGCCTTCCTCATGTGAATAGGAGAAAATACCTACCCGGTCGAACCGGTGCTCCTGCAGGAATTCCTTCAACTCTTCCACGTCCCGCTCCGTCTCGCCGGGGAAACCCGCGATCAGCGTCGTGCGAAGACAAATGCCCGGGACCCGATGGCGGATCTGATGGATCAGCCCGGTCATCTCCGCCCGGGTGATCTGCCTGCGCATTGCCTTTAACATGGCGTCGCTGGCATGCTGTAAGGGCATATCCAGATAGTTGCAGATATTCTCTCTCTCGCGCATCACATCTAAAATTTCCAATGGGAATTTTGACGGATAGGCATAGTGAAGCCGGATCCATTCGAGCCCTTTGATATCCGCAAGGCGATGGAGCAGGTCGGGCAGCATGCGCTGCTTGTAAAGGTCCAAACCATAATAGGTCAGTTCCTGGGCGATGAGCATGATCTCCTTTACCCCGCGCCGGACCAGCCCTTCGGCTTCCTTTACGAGGTCTTCGATGCTGCGGCTGATGTGTCCGCCGCGCATCAGCGGAATGGCGCAAAACGCGCAGGTTCGGTTACAGCCTTCCGATATCTTCAGATAGGCATAATGCTGGGGCGTGGCCAGCAGGCGTTCGCCCAGCAATTCCGTTTTATAATCGGCTTCGAATCTCTTCAGCATCAGCGGCAGCTCCATCGTGCCGAACCAGGCATCCACTTCGGGGATCTCTTTTTCGAGGTCTTCGCGGTAGCGCTGGCTGAGACAGCCCGTTACATACACCTTGTCGAGGCGGCCCTTTTTCTTCAGGGCAACCTGGTCAAGAATGGTATTGACGGATTCTTCCTTTGCCTTGTCGATGAACCCGCAGGTGTTGACGACGACAATATTATGATCCTTCTTCGCACTCTCATGCACGACGTCGATATCGTTGGCCTTTAGTTGCCCGCTCAGCACTTCGCTGTCGACCATATTCTTGCTGCAACCAAGGGTGATGATGTTCACCTTATCTTTCTGTAATGTTCTTACTTTCATGCTATAAAGGTTGCAAAGGTACAAAGTATTGGCATGGTTTTTTATATATTTGTGCCATCTAAAATGCACTAAGACTATGAGAAAAACCCTAGTTGTTCTTTCGATCGTTTCCCTTTGTTTTGCAACCCGTTCGTTCGCACAGGCCGAAGGCAGCAGCTATACGACGGCAGTCGGGGTCAAATTCTGGCCCGGCGCCCTGAGTGTCAAGCACTTCGTATCTGATGACCGGGCCCTGGAAGGACTGCTTAACTTCTGGGATAACGGTTTCCGCGTGACGGGTCTTTATGAGATCCACGGGGATATCAACGGAGCTTCCGGACTGAGATGGTATGTTGGCCCTGGCGCGCATCTTGGCTGGTACAATGGCGCGGTCTATCATGATCACTTCTACAGCAGCGGCGCGCTCTCCATCGGCATCGACGGCGTGCTTGGCCTCGAGTATAAATTCGAAGGCGCGCCCATCGCGATCAGTGCGGATATCAACCCGTACATCGAGTTCAACCATCCTTACTTCGATGTCTTTGGCGGACTCGGAGTAAAATATACGTGGTAAATGATTTGGAAGGCCCGTGAGTCTATTTAGTCTCCGGGCCTTCTAAATTAAATAAGGTGTCTACGAATTCATGCTTGTCGAAGACCAATAGGTCTTCCATCTTCTCCCCCACACCGATAAATTTCACCGGAATTCTGAACTGATCGGCAATCGCCAGCACCACGCCGCCTTTGGCCGTTCCGTCGAGTTTGGTAATGGCGAGTGCACTCACATCGGTGGCCGCCGTGAACTGACGGGCCTGCTCCAGGGCATTCTGCCCCGTCGAACCATCCAGCACCAGCAACACTTCATGCGGCGCATCCGGCATCACTTTCTTGATCACGCGGTTGATCTTACTCAACTCTTCCATCAGATAGGCCTTGTTGTGCAACCGGCCGGCGGTATCGATGATGACGACATCCGCGCCGCGCGCGACTCCGCTTTGTACGGTGTCGAAGGCGACGGCGCCCGGATCGGCGCCCATTCCCTGTTTGATGATCGGCACCCCTACCCGTTCGCTCCAGATGTTCAGTTGGTCGACCGCGGCCGCACGGAAGGTATCCGCGGCTCCCAGCAACACCGACTTCCCTGCCTTTTTAAAGTTGTAGGCCAGCTTGCCGATGGTCGTGGTCTTGCCGACGCCGTTGACGCCGACCACCAGGATCACATGGGGTTTGTTGCCGGAAGGCGTGCTGAAATCCAGGTAGGACTGCTCGGAAGCATCCACGAGAATATTCTCTATTTCTTGTTGAAGTATCCCGTTTAACTCGCTGGTATTAATGTATTTATTTTTTGCAACCCGCTGTTCGATCTGTTTGATGATCTTGATCGTCGTGTCGATGCCGACATCGGCGCTGACCAATGCGTCTTCCAGGTTGTCCAGCACTTCCTCGTCGACCGTGCTTTTGCCGGCGACGGCTTTTGTGAGCTTGGTCAGGAAGCCTTCCTTGGTTTTTTGCAATCCCTGGTTCAGGCTTTCCTTCTCTTTCTTGCCAAATAGCTTATCAAAGAATCCCATAGTGCTAATATAGAAAAAGCGGACCATGGTCCGCTTTCAAATTTATCTTACTAAACCCAAGAAATTATTATTTGGCCGCAAGGTATTCCTTGATCTTCTCCTTGTGGATGATCGCCTCCTTGAAGGTATAGGCACCGGTCTTGGGGCTGCGAACAGCCTTGATCACCTTTGTCCAGTTCTTGGCTTCCGCGGCAGCCTTTGCATCCTTGGTTTTAATAGCGGTTTTTGCTGCTTTTGCCATGATTATTTGATTTCTTTATGAACAGTTACTTTCTTTAAAATGGGGTTGAACTTCTTCAGCTCCAGACGTTCCGGAGTATTTTTCTTGTTCTTGGTCGTGATATACCGGCTGGTACCAGGTTTCCCGCTGGTCTTATGTTCCGTGCATTCCAGTATCACTTGAACCCGACTTCCTTTCTTTGCCATGATATAAGGATGATAAAAATTTACAAAATGATTAGATCTTCACGCCTTCCGCTCTCAACTGCTTAACAACACTGTACAGACCATTCTTGTTGATCGTCCGAAGTCCTTCGGAAGAGACCTTCAGGGTGATCCACTTATCTTCTTCGGCGAGGAAGAACCTTTTGGTCTGCAAATTGGGTAAGAATCTGCGCTTCGTCTTAATATTCGAGTGTGATACTTTATTTCCCGAGACCGGAACCTTACCCGTTATCTGACAAACTCTTGACATGACTGAAAATTTATTAGGAGTGCAAAGGTCGGTAAATCTGTGCAATTATCAAAAAGAAATACTTGTTTTTTCAACGACTTGTTCACAGCCGTGGAGAACTATGCCTTGGCAGTGATTCGGTTAGGGCAATGCGAATGCCAGCACATAATCCCCTTGCTTCGTCCGCAGCTTCCCGTGCCCACCGGCTGCAATAACCACATATTGCTTACCGTCAAGGGAATAGGTCATCGGCGTAGCCTGGCCGCCGGCCGGCAGAGCATATTCCCAAAGTACCGCGCCCGTTCGCCGGTCGAAGGCCCGGAAATGCCCGTCCATACTTCCAGCCACAAAGATACAGTTCCCGCCGGTGATGATCGCGCCGCCGAAGTTCAGCGAACCCCATTTCTTCGCATCGGGATATTTGGCCGGGTCCATCATATAGCCCAGCGGCACCTCCCATTTCCTGCTTCCGTCGTGCAGATCGATTGCCACCAGCGTTCCCCAGGGCGGCTTCACCTGCATGACGATCCCCCGCTGGTCGACCTTGAAGAGATAGTCCCGCTTCATGATATAGGGAGTTCCCGTCTGCCGCCCGGTCTCCGCCCGCATCACCGCGGCGTCCGACCGTTCGACGATATCGATGCTGTCGCGGGGGATCATGCGGATCACCGCGGGGATCCGGTTGATATTGGTCACCAGATATCCGGTCTCGGGGTCATAGCACATCCCGCTCCAGTTGATGCCGCCCACATTCCCCGGCGCCATGACCGACCCTTCGAAACCCGGCGGGGTAAACGGTCCCTCGCTGCGATACGGGCTGATCCGTCGCCGCGCTTCCGCCAAATCTTCCGGCGTCGGCCCCCAGACATCCGCCAGGCTAAACCCCTGGATACCCAACGGTGCGGGAAGAACGGGAAAAGGCTGTGTCGGCCAGGCTTCTTCGCCTTTTACATGCGAGGCAGGCACCGGCCGCTCCTCCACGGGGAAAAGGGAAACACCGGTCTCCCGGTTCAGCACAAAAACATGCCCCATCTTGGTGCCGATGATCACCGCCGGGACCTTGCCCCGGCCCTGAACGGCGATATCCGCCAGGATCGGCTGCGCGGCAATATCGAAATCCCAGATATCGTGATGCACGACCTGAAACGACCAGAGGGGCTTGCCCGTCGACGCCCGCAGCGCCACGAGGGAGTTGGCATACCGGTTCATGCCCTTGCGCTCTCCGCCGTAATAGTCGGGGCTTGGACAGGTAGTCGGCACGAAGACCATATCACGCGCCGGGTCGACCGAGAGGATCGACCAGGCATTGGCGCCCCCGGTCTTGTGCGCCTTCGGCCCCTGCCAGGTGCTGTACGCAGGGTCGGTCGGATCGGTAGGGATCGGATTCCAGGTCCATACGAGTTTACCCGACCGGACATCATAGGCCCGCACCACCCCCGGGGGATAGTCGAACCGCTGGTTGTCGCCCAACGAACTGCCCACGATCACGAGGTCACCGGCCACCGTCGGCGGAGAGGTCTCCGCGATATCCGCACCCACCCCCGCCCGCAGATCGACGATGCCCTCCCGGCCAAAATCCGCGGCCGGCTTCCCCGTCACCACATCCAGTGCGATGAGCCTGCCGTCGATCGTGCCGATGAAAAGCCGGCCGCCCTTCCAGTAGGCCACCCCGCGGTTACTGATCTCCGAGAAATCGCCGTTCATGTTGACATTCGGATCATAGACCCATCGCTGCTGACCCGTGGCGCCGTCCAATGCGATGACGCGGTTACTGGGTGTGGAGACATACAGCGTCCGGCCGATGAGGATCGGTGTACATTCGAATGCCGCTTTCTCGAGGGCATGGGTGCCGGTGTATTTTTCCAGTTCGCCCGTCCGGGAGGTCCAGGCAACCTGCAGCCGGCCGACCGTATGATCGTTGATCTGTTTCAACGCTGAATACCGCGTTCCCCCGGCGTCCTTTCCGTAATAAGCCCAGGAGCCATCCTGTGCCCTGACGCCGAGCTGCAAGAGCAGCAACAAAAAGAAACAAGAATATCTCATAGTTGTATTTTTGATCAAACCTATCCCATCAAAGCGGGTCAACCGATTTTCTTTGACCAATGGACGGTCGCCGGTGACGTATGGAAAATGGATCGATCTAATTTATTAATAATTACTTAATTTACTTATCCCTTTTGCATTGTCTACTTTGCGCAAAGAAGAAAAAATGAGAAGAAAAACTATAGCCCGGGATATAAGCTGGCTTTCTTTTAATGGCCGGGTCCTTCAGGAGGCGGCGGATCCCACGGTTCCCCTACGCGAACGAATCCGGTTTCTCGGGATCTTTTCCAATAACATGGACGAATTTTACCGGGTCCGTGTCGCGACCCTTCGCCGGATGAACGAATACAGCGGCCGGAAGTCCCGGCTCAACATGCACCTCGAACAATCTCCCGACAAGATATTAAATGATATCCAGGCCATCGTCCTCGAACAGGGCGCCGAGTTCGATGCCATCTGGGGCGGCATCCGCCGGGAGATGGAGGGCGGGAATATTTTCCTGGTCAACGAACAGGAACTCGACTCCTCCCAGGAGCAATTTATCCAGAATTATTTCGAGGAGGAGGTACGGGCGAACACGATCCCGCTGATGATCGAAAGCATCCCGACCTTTCCCTTTCTGCGCGACAAATCGCTCTACCTGGGCGTCGTGCTCTCCCGCCGCGACGGCAGCATGAAACGGAAATACGCCATCATCGAGATCCCCAGCCGGGTGCTGGGCCGTTTTGTCATCCTGCCCTCGGCGATCCCCGAAGTCCATCATATCATCCTGCTTGAAGATATCATCCGATTCAACCTGCGGAACATCTTTGCCTATTTCGGCTATGACAGCTATGACTCCTGGGTCTTCAAGGTGACCCGCGACGCGGAGATCGATATCGATAACGATGTGTCGACGACGCTGATCCAGAAGATCGAAAAAGGACTGAAGAACCGGCGCAAGGGAAAACCCGTTCGCTTCGTGTATGACGAACAGATGGACAAGGGGCTGATCGAATACCTGCTCAAGCGGCTCAACCTCTCCAAAAAGAGCGGCAACCTCATCCCCGGCGGACGTATCCACAACTTCCGGCACTTTATGGACTTCCCCGATGTCTTCCCCAAGCAGGGCCAGCGGAAGAAGTCCTTCACTCATCCTGCTTTGCAAAAGACGCCCCGCGTCACCGATGTGGTGCTCGAGAAAGATGTCATGCTGCACTTCCCCTATCATTCTTTCAACCCCCTGATCGATATGCTCCGGGAGGCCGCCATCGACCCCAACGTCACGACGATAAAGATCACCGGCTACCGGCTCGCTTCCAATTCCAAAATCATCAACGCTCTCATCAACGCCGTCCGCAACGGCAAAAACGTGACGGTGATGCTCGAACTTCGCGCCCGGTTCGATGAAGAAGCCAACCTGGAATGGAAGGAACGGCTCGAGGACGAAGGTGTGAAAGTGCTGATCGGCATCCCGAACATGAAGATACACGCGAAGATCTGTCTCATCAAAAAGCGGATCAACAACTTCACCATCCATTACGGTTTTGTCAGCACCGGCAATCTCAACGAGAAGACGGCCCGGGTATATGGCGATCACTGCCTGCTCACTTCCGACCGGCATGTCATGGCGGATGTCAACCGGATCTTCAACTACCTGGAGAACCATAAGGACGGAACTGCACCGCTGAAGGCCTGCAAGACCCTCATCCCCTGTCCCACCAACCTGCGGCAGGAACTGGTGAAAATGATCGCCCGCGAGACCAAGCTGGCAAGAGAGAAAAAGCCCGCTGCGATCATCCTCAAGATGAACTCGCTGTCGGATGAGGACCTGATCGAAAAGCTGTCCGAAGCGGCGAAGGCGGGCGTGAGGGTCGAGCTGGTCATCCGCGGCATCTTCTGCATGTTCAGCGAGAACAGTAAATTCCTCATCCCGGTGAAAGCCATCAGTATCATCGATGAATATCTCGAACACGCCCGGGTCTTTATCTTCCATAATGGCGGAAACGAAAAAACTTACATATCTTCGGCCGATTGGATGGTTCGGAACCTCGATCATCGCGTGGAAGCGACCTGCCCCATCCTCGATGAGGGCATCGCCCGGGAACTGAAGGACATTCTGAGCATCCAGCTGTCGGACAACGTAAAGGCGCGGTGGCTCGACAACGAACTGCAGAACAAGTATAAACGCGATCATTCGGAGACCCGGATCAGGTCCCAGATCGAGATCTATAATTATTTGTACCAAAAAGCCCAGTACGCGGAGGAAGGGGTTGCGCCCACGCCCGAACCCGCGGCGGCTACTGAATGACCACCGGTAAATGAAAATTCGTCTCGCGGCCATCGATATCGGAAGTAATGCGGCGCGGCTGCTGATCTCCGATGTAACCGACAATTACGGGAAACCTGAGTTCAACAAGATCAATCTCGTCCGCGTACCCCTCCGTCTCGGATTCGATGTCTTCGAACAAAAAGAGATCTCCCCCGAAAAAGTCGACATGCTCCTCCATACCCTCAAGGCCTATAAGCATCTGCTCGAGGCCTATGAGGTCGACTTCACGAAGGCGGCTGCCACCTCCGCCATGCGCGATGCGACCAATGCCGCCGATATCATCCGGCGGGTAAAAGAAGAGATCGGCATCGAGATCGAGATCATCAGCGGCGGAAGCGAAGCTTCCCTCATCTACGAGAACCATGTCGCGGAGAACATGGACAAGGAGCATGCCTACCTGTATATCGATGTGGGCGGCGGCAGCACCGAACTCACCTTCTTCGCCGGGAACAACCTGCTCTTTTCGTCCTCCTTTAATATCGGCACCATCCGGCTGTTGAAGAACCAGGTGACGGTGGCCCAGTGGGACGGCATGAAAGAATACATCCGCCGGGAGACCCGCAATCATGTGGACAGGGTTGTCGCCATCGGGTCGGGCGGTAACATCAACAAGATCTTCTCCATCTCCAAACGCAAGGAGGGCAAGTCCCTCCATATCGATCTGCTGAAAGACTACTATAAGGAGTTCAGCAGTTTTAACCTCGAAGACCGGATGCGGTTATACAAACTGCGGGAGGACAGGGCCGATGTCATCGTGCCTGCCCTGCAGATCTATATCAATGCCATGCGATGGGCCAGCGCACAGGAGATCTATGTTCCCAAGATCGGGCTTGCCGACGGGCTCATCCAGCATCTCTATGCGGACCTCAGAAGAAAAGCCAGCGAAGTTTGAAAAAATGCGCCTACCTTGACGGCAAAATTTCGACATGTCTATCCACTCCGAGATAAAAAAAGTAACGACCCATACTTTGCAAAGGATGAAGGCAAACGGCGAGAAGATCTCCATGATCACCGCTTATGACTATTCCTTCGCCCGGATCTTTGACGCGGCGGGCATCGACGTTATCCTCGTCGGCGACTCCGCATCCAACGTCATGGCCGGTCACGAAACGACCCTCCCCATCACCCTCGACCAGATGATCTATCATGCTTCCTCGGTCATGCGGGGTGTCAACCGGGCTTTTGTCGTGGTCGATCTTCCCTTTGGCTCCTACCAGTCGAACTCCAAGGAGGCGCTGGCTTCGGCGATCCGGATCATGAAAGAGACTGGCGCCCATGGCATCAAATGCGAGGGTGGCGAAGAGATCCTCGAGTCCGTCCACCGGATCCTGGCTGCCGGCATCCCGGTGATCGGTCATCTGGGGCTGACCCCGCAATCCATTTATAAGTTTGGTACCTATACCGTCCGAGCCCGGGAAGAGGCCGAGGCCGAAAAGCTTAAAAAAGACGCCAAACTCCTCGAAGAGGCCGGTTGCTCGGCGATCGTCCTGGAAAAGATCCCCGCCGATCTCGCCAAAACCGTGGCCGAAAGCGTTCAGATCCCCATCATCGGGATCGGCGCCGGCCGCTACTGCGATGGCCAGGTCCTGGTCATGCACGATCTGCTGGGTATCAATACCGAATTCCAACCCCGGTTCCTGCGGCGTTACCTGAAACTCCACGAGGAGATCACGGGCGCCGTCCGGCAATATATAACTGACGTTAAATCAAGTGATTTTCCAAACGAACAGGAGCAATATTAATTCCCCCAATGGGCCGGGCAACCATCCGGCCCTCCCATCAATCCCCCATTCATCGAATATTTCCACCGGAGCGGCGATTCTTGCTAGATTTGGAGGTTAACAGACACCTTTGTGAAGAAGATAACCGTTCAGATCGTCATCCATATCGCAGCCTGGCTTTGTTTTTTCATGCTGCCCTTCGCCTTTTACCCGCGACCGAGGGAGATGGACGCCGCATTTTTCACCGAACGCTATTTCACGCCCTTCTTCATCGTCAACACCGTGTTCATTATTGCATTCTATTATTGCAATACGTATCTGTTCATTCCCGGCATCTTCGACCGCAAGAAATTCGTTTTTTATAGCGCCCTCATCCTCGGTCTGATGATCGTGTACGGGCTGATGCCCCGCATCTATCATGCATTGTTCGGCAGTCTTACCCCGAATTTCAACCCCAATCCCCTACCCAATGCCAACCGCCCCGCGGGGCAGCTCCCCCGCAGCCGGCCCATCCTCAGTGCGGGGAATATCGCCATCTTCCTGCTGGTATTCGTCTTCAGCACGGGGATAAAGGTGATCAACCAATGGCTGCGGTCCGAACAACGCAACAAAGAGATCGCCAACGAAAAGTTAAAGGCGGAGCTGAGCTTTCTGAAAGCCCAGATCAACCCGCACTTCCTTTTCAATACGCTGAATAATATCTATGCCCTCGCCAGCGCCCAGTCGGAGCATACCGCTGCCGCGGTGATGAAGCTCTCCAGCATCATGCGCTATGTGCTGACGGAGGCGCGCAACGACCTGGTCCCGCTGGAAAAAGAGATCCAGTTCACTTCTCATTATATCGAACTGCAAAAGATGCGGCTCACCGACAAGACGATCATCGATTTCACGGTACAGGGCGATCCGCTCGGCCGGCAGATCGCGCCCCTCCTGTTGCTGCCCTTTGTCGAGAACGCCTTTAAGTACGGCATCAGCACCCGCGAACGCTCGCCGATCACCATCCTGTTGGAAATAAAGAAAGATTCGTTGTATTTTAGCATTTGCAATCAGAAGCACCTCAGCACGATGCTCCGTGTCTCGGACAATACGGGCATCGGGATCAGCAACACCCGACGTCGCCTCGACCTGTTCTATGAAGACAAATACGCGTTGAACATCGAGGACAAGAACAGTGATTTTTCCGTTAAGTTAAAAATTCCGGTATAATGTTAACATGTATCGCCGTTGATGATGAACCCCTGGCCCTCGAGGTCCTTAAAAAATACATCGCCAAGATCTATTTCCTCGATCTCAAGGGCGTCTTCACCGACCCTTTCGAGGCGCAGAAGCAAATGGAGACCAATCCCGTCGATATCCTCTTTCTCGATATCCAGATGCCCGATATCAATGGCATCGAATTCTCCCGGATCATCAACAAGAAAAATACGGCGGTCGTATTCACAACGGCATTCAGCGAATACGCGGTCGAAGGGTTCAACGTCGACGCCATCGACTACCTGCTGAAACCCATCGAATACGATCGCTTCCTGAAAGCCGTGTACAAGGCAAAGGAATACGTCGACTACCTGACCAGCCAGGAACTGCAGGACGGCTATATCTTCGTCAAATCCGACTACCAGATGGTGAAGGTCAACCTCAAGGAGATCCTCTATATCGAAGGTCTCGATGATTATATCAAGATCTATCTTCCCGGCAAGGCCATCCTCACCCTGATGACGCTGAAGACGATTGCTCAAAAACTTCCGGCGCGGGAATTCATCCGCGCGCATCGCTCCTATATCGTGCCTATCAGCAAGATCGAACACATCAGTAAAAGTAAGATCAAGATCGCCGATAAAGAGATACCCATCGGCGTTAGTTACAGCGAAAGCTTTTTCGCCGCCATGGAAAACAAGCTCTCTTAGAGCGTATTCTCAAAGCATTGGATTTCACCCCATTTTTCGGGCATTTCACCGATAGTGGGCCCGTCCATCCCGCGTCACGCAACCCCCGGGAAGGGTTTTACGTATTCTTATTTGCCGGTATGGTAGATACCGGCAGGACCAGTTTTTTCATAGTAGATTTTAAGTTAAGGTTGAGGCCACTGGTTAGTGGTTAGTTTTTCCTAAGTTTGCTTGCGATCTTTGCGGTCGCAAGCATTTTTATGGAATTTCTACAACAGCTGAACATCGGACCGGACAACGCCGGCACCTCCACAGGCACGAAATGGCTCCGCTCCGGCGCGCCTGCCCTCACCTCTTATTCACCCGTAGACGGCAAGGTCATCGCCGCCATCACGGCGACCGACAAGCCGGGCTATGAAGCCGTTATCGAGACCGCGCGCCAGGCCTTTGGGGAATGGCGGACCTGGCCGGCGCCCCGCCGCGGGGAGGTCGTCAGGCAGATGGGCGAAGCGCTCCGCCGGAACAAAGAGGCCCTTGGCCGTCTTGTCTCCTATGAAATGGGCAAAAGCCTGCAGGAGGGATATGGCGAAGTCCAGGAGATGATCGATATCTGTGATCTGGCCGTCGGCCTGTCGCGTCAGCTGAACGGGCTGACCATGCACAGCGAACGTCCTTCCCACCGCATGTATGAGCAATGGCATCCGCTGGGGGTGGTCGGCATCATCTCGGCCTTCAACTTTCCCGTTGCCGTCTGGAGCTGGAACAGCATGATCGCCTGGGTCTGTGGGAATACCTGTGTCTGGAAACCCTCGGAAAAGACCCCGCTGTGCGCCCTGGCCTGTCAGCAGATTGTCTCCGAAGTATTTGCCGCCAATAACGTTCCCGAAGGCGTCGGCTGTCTGGTTACCGGCGGGCGTGACCTTGGGGAATGGCTGGCTGCCGATACCCGTATCCCCCTCATCTCCGCCACCGGATCCACGCGGATGGGCAAGGCTGTCGGCACGACCGTCGCCGCCCGGCTGGGCCGCTCGCTGCTCGAACTGGGGGGCAACAATGCGATCATCGTTTCCGCCGATGCGGACCTCAATATCGCCATCCCCGGCGCCGTATTCGGCGCGGTAGGTACGGCCGGTCAGCGCTGCACCACCACGCGCCGGCTGATCATCCAGGAAAAAGTCTACGACCGGATGACCGAAAAGCTCACGGCCGCCTATGGCCAGCTGCGGATCGGCGACCCGCTCGACGAGAAGAACCATGTGGGTCCGCTTATCGATACCGATGCGGTAAAGGCCTACCAGCAGGCGATCGCCGCCGCCAAACAACAGGGCTGCCGCTTCCTCGTGGAAGGCGAGGTCCTCGCCGGTGACGGTTTCGAGAGCGGCTGCTATGTCCGGCCCTGTATCGCGGAAGCCGACCCCTCCTACCCGATCGTCGCGCAGGAAACCTTTGCACCCATTCTCTACCTGCTGAAGTATACCACGCTGGAAGACGCGATCGCTATCCAGAACGGCGTCCCGCAGGGGCTGTCGTCGGCGATCATGACCCTCAACCTGCGGGAAGCGGAACAGTTCCTCTCGGTGGCCGGCAGCGACTGCGGCATCGCCAACGTCAATATCGGGACCAGCGGAGCAGAGATCGGCGGCGCCTTTGGCGGGGAGAAAGAGACCGGCGGCGGGCGCGAAAGCGGCAGCGATGCGTGGAAGGCTTATATGCGCCGGCAAACAAACACGATCAACTACTCAACCCAATTGCCTCTGGCTCAGGGGATAAAGTTCAACCTATAAGGCTTAGCCCGGCCCGTCGCTGCAAAATAAACCCGCGCTTTGCGCGTTAGATCATAAGGCGCTAATATCTGTCCTTCGGACGAGTCGCTTCCAGCGACTCCCGCCTATCTGCAGTTATGAAAAAATGGGTACCGCTTTTATTGTTCGCCGTCACTAGCCATTGTTCGCTCAATGCCCAGGTCAAGTTGGGTATCCTCGGCGGGCTGCATTCTTCTAAGGTTTTAGAAACCAATCATATACCTGGCTGGGACACCACCACCAAACCCTTTTTGAACAGCCGTACCGGCTTCCAGCTCGGGGTCATCGTCGAGATACCCCTCGGTCACGGCCTGTTCTTCCAGCCCGCCCTCACCTATATCACCAAGGGCCGCATTTTCGATAAGAACAACGATTCGCTGTCCACCCTCGCGAGCGACACGGTCTACAACAAACAGACCCTGAAACTTGCCTATATGGAGATCCCGCTCAACCTGACCTACAAGATGCCGCTTACCGCCAACCGGAAGAATTTCTTCTTCGTCAGCGCGGGTCCGTATGTCAATTTTGTCTATAGCGGCAATGTCACCACCGAGAGTCTCACCTCTTCCACGCATAAGTACAGCACCGAGACCGATCCCGTCGTTATCGGGAAAGGTGCCAACTCCTATACGACTTTCGACTACGGCGTCAACGGCCGCGCCGGTTTCGAGATCGGCGATGTGATGCTGAGCGCCTACTATAGCCGGGGCCTCGGCAATTTCTATCATGCCAACTATTCGGGAACCTTCCACCATGAACTGGTGGGCGCCACCGTCGGCATCTGGCTCACCTCATCGGCCGCGGCCAAGGTCCTGCGAAAGAAGGATACCGACCGCGATGGGGTGAACGACGAAGTCGATCTCTGTCCGCTGCAGCCCGGTTCCGCAGCCTGGCATGGCTGTCCCGTCCCCGATACGGATCACGACGGCATCGACGATGACCATGATTCCTGCCGGAATATCCCCGGTCTTGGCCGGTACAACGGGTGTCCCGTTCCCGATACGGATCATGACGGGGTGGATGACGAACATGATTCCTGCCGGACGGTTCCCGGTCTGGCCCGCTACAACGGCTGCCCGATTCCGGACCGCGATCACGACGGGCTCAATGATGAAGAAGATAAATGCCCCGACAGCGCAGGCACCGCGGAGAACCATGGCTGCCCCGTCGTTGTCGTGCCGGAGATAAAACAGGAAGAGACCGATCAGATCAATTTCATCGCTCACAATGTCAACTTCGCCTCGGCCAGTGAACGGCTGCTGGACAGTAGTTATGTTGCGCTGGATCAACTTTCCGGCCTTCTGCTGTCACATCCGGCATGGCATCTCACCATCGAAGGCTACACCGATAATTCCGGCGCACCGGCCAAAAACCTGATGCTGTCCCGCAAGCGGGCGGATGCGGTCAGGGTCTATTTGATCCACAAGGGCGTGCCCGCGGCACGGCTGACTTCTACAGGATTTGGCCAGGAACATCCCATCTCCGATAACCTCACCGCAAAGGGCCGGTCGATCAACCGGCGGGTAGAACTAAAGCTAAGTGTGGATAAATGACAATTTTAACAAGTTAATAAAACCATTCCTGTAATTTTTGCGGCGGGTGGCACGGGTTTTATTTATTTTACAGATTCTACTCTACACATTTTAACAAAAAACTACAAAAATGATTGGAAGCCGGAATGGATGGTTACTAGCGATGCTTATTGGTTGCGTACCCTTCACGATGTTTGCCCAGGGGACCAGTGTAAAAACCGAGCTGCCGAAAGGATGGCACCTGCTCGACAAACAACAAGACGGATTTTTCGGGATCAGTCTCAATAAAGCCTATGAATTCGCAAAAGCAAAAAAACTAAAGAGCAAGACGATATTGGTGGCGGTGATCGACTCCGGTGTCGATACCACGCACGAAGACCTGAAAGCGATCCTCTGGACGAATCCAAAAGAGATCCCCGGTAACGGGATCGATGATGATCACAACGGCTATGTCGATGACATCCATGGCTGGAATTTCATCGGCGGCAAAGACGGTACCAATGTCAAGGACGATTCGCAGGAAGAAGCCCGCGTCTACTATGCCTTCAAGGACAAGTTCGAAGCCGCGGGGCTGGATACCGCCGCCCTCAGCGCCGACGACAAGGATAATTTTCACATGTGGCAAAAGGCGCGCCGTACCGTCATGGGTGATGGCTCCGATGCCGGTGTCGATCTGGTGATGCTGCACAAAGCCTACACCGCTTCCGTGCGCAACGACAGTATCCTTCAGATGGCCATCGGGCGGCCGGAATACACGGGAAACGACCTCGATACCTTCGAAACCCGCACGACCGAAGCCCGGAACGCAAAAGCCGTGTTCCTCTATCTCTTCAAGGCCAATAAGATCATGGATATGAGCAACAAGACCTTCCTCTCCGAGTTCTCCGAACAGGTGGACCAGGAAGAAAGAAAGGCTTCTGCCAAAGAGAACCCGCCCAAGGACTACCGGCACGAGATCGTCAAGGACAACGAGAACGATATAAGCGACCGTTCCTATGGCAATGCCGATGTCATGGCCGGAGACCCGATGCACGGAACGCATGTCACCGGCATCATCGCCGCGGAAAGAGGCAACGGCAAGGGAATGGACGGCATCTGCGACAATGTCCGGGTGATGATGATCCGCGCCGTGCCAAACGGTGACGAACACGATAAGGACATCGCCCTCGCTATCCGCTATGCCGTCGATAATGGCGCCCGCGTCATCAACATGAGCTTTGGCAAGAACCTGTCCCCGGAAAAGACCTGGGTGGATTCGGCCGTGAAATATGCCGAGAGCAAGGGCGTCCTGCTCATCCATGCAGCCGGTAACGACAACGCCGATGTCGATACGACCGACAACTTCCCCAATCCCGATTTCAAGCATTCCGATTATGTTGCCTCCAACTGGATCACGGTGGGCGCCAGCAGCGATCTGCTTGCCGAGCCCGGTTTCCCGAGCTATACCGCCTCCTTCTCCAACTATGGCAAGAAAGAGGTGGATGTCTTCGCCCCCGGCACCCGCATCTACTCCACCCTGCCCGGCGGCAAGAACTATGGCAACCTCCAGGGTACGAGCATGGCCGCGCCTGTCGTCACCGGCGTTGCTGCCCTGCTGTTGGAATATTACCCCAACCTCACCGCCCAGCAGGTAAAATATTGTATCGAAAAATCCGCCGTCCCCGTTCCCGGCAAGGTCGAGCGGCCCGGCTCCCAGGATAGTCCCGTCATGGTCAACATGGCCGATCTGTCCAAGTCCGGCGGCATCCTCAACGCTTATGAAGCGCTGAAGCTGGCCTCGACGCTGAACACGGCGCCGAAAAAGCCGGAAAAGTCGACCATGCACAACTCACTGAATTAAAAAAAAGGCCGGGTTTGTCCCCGGCCTTTTTTTTATATTTATAATATGATTCCAAGAACCGAGATTATCGCCGATGATGCCTACAACAACTATATCGCCCTTATCCGGGAGAATGACTTCCGCGAGGCGATAAAGAAGAACGGTAAGGAGTTTCGCAAACTTCTTGAAGGCATCTCCAGCAAGAAGTACGATCATGCCTATGCCGAGGGCAAATGGACGATCCGCGAAATGCTCCAGCATATCCTCGATGCGGAACGGGTTTTCGCCTTTCGCGCCCTGCACCTCTCCCGCCTGGATGGCACCCCGCTTCCGCCCTTTGACGAGAACGCCTGGGCGGCCCATGACGGCGGCGCCACCCGCAAGTGGAAGGATCTTCTGGACGAATTCAAAGCCGTCCGCCAATCCACCGAACTCCTCTATGACGCCTTCACCGACGAGCAGCTTCGCTTCGTGGGCACAGTCCGGTCAAAACCCCTCAACGCCTTTACCATCGGCTACATCATTCCCGGCCATGTTACCCATCATATGCGGATACTCGAGGAACGATATCTAAAATAAAAAAGGGAGTCAAACGACTCCCTTTTTTATTCGATATAAAGCTTATTATTTGTTGTATACCAAGTTCTTCTGGGCGATCATGTCATCTACCACGTTGACCGTCTCGGCCAGCCAGATATCCGATTTTTTATCCTTGAGCCAGGCCTGGAACCGGTCGGCCTTGTTCTTGTCCTCGTCATATTTATGCGCGTCCTGCGGGAGGGCCTGAACGTTCATCTCATTGCCTGCGGGCAGCTTGCTCAGGGTCTGCAGCTGTTTGACGGTCTCTTTCACCTTCTTCTGCTCTTCCCGGTATTTCTTCAGGCTCAGGGGATAGACCTTGTCCTGGATGCTGCTCAGCCATTCTTCGTCCTGGCGGATGAGGGTGAAGGAATTGTTGTTCTTCAACCGCTCGTTGCTCATCGCCTTGATGTTATTGACATCATAGGCATATTTCCAGGTGTTGTAGTCGGCCTTGGG
Organism: Puia sp.; assembly: GCF_036500295.1. Classification (NCBI taxonomy): domain Bacteria; kingdom Pseudomonadati; phylum Bacteroidota; class Chitinophagia; order Chitinophagales; family Chitinophagaceae; genus Puia; species Puia sp. Next base: position 23,709 of record NZ_DASYCH010000010.1, read on the forward strand.
GATCTCGTCCCAGGGTAATGCATCCGGGTTGTCCTTTTCGCGGATCTTGCTGTATTCGTAGATGTCGGGATAGATATCCGGCAGTACGATATCGGAAGCGACGCCGCGCAGCTGTGTGCTGCCGCCGTTGATCCGGTAAAATTTCTGGAGGGTCAGCTTCAGGGTGCCCAGTTCGCTGTTGGCGTCCAAAAAGCCGAGGTTCTTGTCCAGCCCATAAGGCCGTTGTACCGTTCCCTTGCCATAGGTGGAGGTGCTGCCGATGATCACCCCGCGGTGATAGTCCTGGATCGCTGCGGCGAAGATCTCGGAAGCCGATGCGCTCAGCTCGTTGACCATAACCGCAAAAGGACCGTCATACAACACCTGTTTGTCGTGGTCGGGGATGATCGAAGGCTTGCCGTCCCGGTCGCGTACCTGGACGATGGGGCCCTGCTCGACAAAGAAACCTGCCATCTGGACAACATCATATAATGAACCGCCGCCGTTATCGCGCAGATCGAGCACGATCCCGTCGACCTTTTGTTCCTTCAGTTTGAAAATTTCCTTCGCAACGTCGATGCTGCAACGGCTGCCCTTTGGATTGTCGAAGTCGGCATAGAATTCCGGCAGATAGATATAGCCGATCTTCCCTTTGGGCGAATTGACGATCGCGCTGCGGGCAAAGGTCAGTTCATCCTGGACGATCTCATCGCGGATCAGGGACACCATCTGCACCGAGCCGTCCGGCTTCTTGAGCCAGAGCCGAACCTCCGTGCCCTTCTGGCCACGGATGATCTTGATGGCGTCCTCGGTAAAATAGCCGCTCATATCAACCGGTTCCTGGCTGCCCTGGGCTACCTTCTGGATGATGTCACCGACACCCACCTTCCCGGATTTCCAGGCAGGGCTGCCGGTCACGAGGCTGCCGATCTTGATATTGCCGTCGTCATATTGAAGCGATGCGCCGATGCCGAAAAAGTGGCCGCTCATCTGCTCGTCGAAATAGCGTTTTTCCACCGGCGGGAAATAGTCCGTATGGGGGTCCATCGACTGTACGATGCACTGGACGAACATGTTGAACCGGTCGTCATCCGTCTCTTTTATCTTTAGCCGCTCGTAAATGCGGTCCATCACCTTCATACTCCTGGACCGGGCGTCTTTCTCCAGCGCTTCCGTTGTCCTGGCCACATAACCCGGTTTTGTCTTATTTGTCTCCTGCTGGTCCAGCAGGTCGCTATACCGCTCGAGGGTGAGGTATTTCAGCCGCTTGCGCCAGGCTTCCCGGCGTTCGGCGTCGTTGGTGGGGAACTTCAGTTCGTCATAGTTCTGATTGAAGTCCTCCTCTTTGTTGAAGTCAAAAGGATGGGAAAGAATGTCTTTGTAGAGGGCTTCCGTCTCGCCGAGCCGCTTCCGGTAGACTTCGGTCACGGCCGGTACAAACTGGATGGAGGTAGTGCCGAGTATCTCGTCGTCGATCTTTGTCGAATACCGGCCACCCAGGTTATCGACGTCGGATTGCAGGAATATATCCTTTTCCGCATCCACTTCCTTGAGGTATTTGCGGAAGACCTCTTTGGAGAACTTGTCATCGATCGCCTTCGGACTGTAATGCACGTTCTCCAGATATTCTCCTACGCTGTGCAGAATCCGCTCATATTTTGTGGGTGGGTTACTCCCGATACCCAGGGTCCTGAAAGCAACAAAGACGCCGCCCGCCAAAACCAACAGGACAATGGGTAGATTTCTTTTATTGATCATATACTTTAGCACTTTTAACATAGCTATTCAAAAATAACGATAAATTAAATGGGATGTTGCCGGATAAAATGAATATTAACAAGCACTTTGCCATAATTCCATGAGCGGCAGGCGGACACCTGGCCCATCTTACATGAACGGTTAGACAAATTATTTTGAATAATGTTTTTGACGAAAAGCCTTTTTACATTAATTTTGCGCTTCACGTGGTGGTTGTAGCTCAGTTGGTTAGAGCATCAGATTGTGGTTCTGAGGGTCGTGGGTTCGAACCCCATCATCCACCCAAAAAAAGAAGAGAGGCCGTCCAACGGCCTCTCTTCTTATAACTACTTACTATGTCTCAACTGTCCTGGTGGTTCTATACCATCCCCTTTATCTCCGCCTTTATCCACTGGCTTACGATCTGGATGGCGTTGAAGCTCCTGTTCCATCCCCGTCAGCCCAAAAAGATCCTCGGCTTCACCCTCCACGGCGTCTTCCCCAAGCGCCAGCAGCAGATTGCCGAAAGCCTCGGCCGTATCGTCGGTCAGGAACTGTTCTCTTTCGGCGATATCGAACAGACCATCACCCATCCCGATAATGTCCGCCGCATCCTCCCCCTGGCCGAAGAACATATCGACAACTTTCTCCGTGTAAAGCTCAAGGAGCAAATGCCCATGATCTCGATGTTCATCGGCGACAAGACCATCGGTCAGCTGAAGACGGTCTTTATGAAAGAACTGGAGGACCTTTTCCCCGTCATCATGAAGAACTATGTCGCCAATCTCCGGCATGACCTCGACCTCGAACGCATCGTGGTGCAGAAGATCGCTTCCTTCTCCGCCGACCGGTTGGAGAACATGCTTAACGAGTTCCTGACGAAGGAGTTCCGCTTCGTCGAGATCATCGGCGCAGCCCTTGGTTTTCTCATCGGATTGCTGCAAATCCTGTTCACTTTATGGCTAAGGTAAAATCGGGTAATAAGGGGTTAATCGATTAACCCTACCATATCTGATTCCTACCGTTTGTATAGAAACCGCCGGTTTGCTAAATGTTTTGACCTGAATTTTGCAGGCAAATTGAATAACTAATACTCATGAGAAAATCTTGGCTTTTGTTCTTCGCTATGGCAATGTCGACGATCGGCTTTTCCCAGGGTCCGCCCGCGGGTCCGGGAGGCGCCGGAAGAAGGGGTATGGGCGGACAGTCCGGCTCGATCGGCCACTTCTATGGGAAGATCGTGGATGCGAAGACCGGCAAGGGAATGGATGGAGCATCGGTTCAACTGATCCTGACACGTGGTCAGAAAGATACGATCGTCGGCGGCATGATCACCGGCCGTCATGGCGATTTCAGTCTCGAAAACCTGCCCATCTTCGGCAACTTCCGGCTGAAGATCACGGCTATCGGCTATAAAACATACGACCAGAAAGTAGCATTCGATCTCAAGGGTCTGCGTGGCGCAGGCGGCGCCGGAGCCGGCGGCAATGCGGGAGGCCCTCCCGGCGGCGGCGGCAATGCAGATGGCCAGCCCAACCCGGCAGTCATGCAGGCGATGAACGCAGTCGATAAAGACCTGGGCAATATCAAGCTCAACGAAGACGCCCAAAACCTCGAGCAGGTAACCGTCACCGCCTCCAAACCCCTTATCCAGATGGGGGTCGACCGTAAGATCTACAACGTTGAAAAGGATATCTCGGCCGCCGGCGGTTCGGCGACCGATGTCATGAAGAACGTGCCCTCTGTCCAGGTGGATATCGACGGCAACGTCACCCTTCGCAATAGCGCGCCCACGATCTTCGTCGACGGCCGGCCCACAACGCTTACCCTCGACCAGATCCCCGCGGATGCCATCCAGAGCGTGGAGATCATCACCAACCCCGGCGCCAAATACGATGCCTCCGGCGGAACGGCGGGTATCCTCAACATCGTTCTGAAGAAGAACCGCAAGGCCGGCTACAATGGAAACATCCGCTCCGGTATCGACCAGCGCGGCCGGTTCAATCTCGGCGGCGATATCAACGTCAAACAGGGCAAGGTCAACTTCTTCCTCAGCGGCAACTACAACCAACGTAAAACCAAGGCCACGGGCCTCACCGACCGGACGAGCAGTTTCGACGCATTCGGCAGCCGCTCGGCCTATACCAGCGTCCTCAACCAGAGTGACGACAATGTCAACAAGGGATATTTTGCCTTCGCCCGCGGCGGACTCGATTTTCTTGTCGACAACCGGAATACGATCTCGCTGTCCGGCAATATCGTTCACGGCACGTTCCAGCCCTTTATCAACAGCGATCTGTTTACGCAGACCGACTCGTCGACCTCCGGTCAGAGTTCGGCCTTCTACACCGGCCGCTATTCCACCAGCAACTCCCAGTTCAACAACCACGGAGCCATGCTCAGCTACAAGCACACCTTCCCCAAGGCGGGCGAAGAGCTGACGGCGGATGTCAACTACAGCCAGGGCTCCAACGACAATTTCAATCTGATCCAGACGCAGCAGCATACGACGCTGGACAAGAACAGCCCTTCCCTTGGAGTCTATCAGCAGCAACAGACCGGCAACGGAGACAACAAATATTTCACGGCTCAGGCGGACTATACCCTACCCCTCGGCGAGAAGTCCAAATTCGAGGCCGGCGGCCGGATAGCGATCCGCAACAACACCAGCATCAACAATATCGATACGCTGAACGGGGGCAACCAGTTTGTCGTCAACCAGCTGCTCTCTTCCAACTACACGTTCCGTGACCGGGTCTTCGCCGGCTATGTCACCTATTCCAATGCGATCGGCAACTTTACCTATCAGCTGGGGCTGCGTGGTGAAAGCTCCGATTACAACGGTACGCAGCACTTTACGGATGTCGACGTCAACGGCAACCAGTTTCCCTCGATCGGGCATTTCACCAACAAATTCCCGATCAGCCTTTTCCCCAGCGTGTTCCTGACCCAGAAACTGGGTGGTGACCAGGACCTTTCCTTTAACTATACCCGGAGGATCGACCGGCCCAATTTCTTCCAGCTGTTTCCCTTTACGGACTACTCCGACTCCCTGAACCTGAGCCGGGGTAACCCCAATCTGAAACCGCAGTTCACCAACTCCTTCGAAGCGGCTTACCAGAAGACCTTCCCGGGGAACAATACTCTGCTGGGCTCGGTCTATTATAAATACACGACCG
>NZ_DASYCH010000011.1:0-7732 GCF_036500295.1 Puia sp.
GTATAATGTGATGGGGTTAAACTTTTCGTACCTGGTGCCTTCGGGCAGTGGGACGAATCGGAACCCGTTGTCGAATACATTGCGTTTTGGCTTGATGTTCGACCTGGATGGTGGTGGGGATAATGCGCCGACTACGACGCCGTAGGGCCGGGGGATTGCCACGGCCGGGAGAGGGGTTGCCAGTGTTGGGGGGGAGTGTCACTGTTAGGAGAGGGGGCGCCACTGTTGGGAGGCGAATTGCCACTGTTGGGAGAGAGGCGCCACTGTTGGGAAGCGGATTGCCGCTGTTGGGGGGGCAGGCTGGATCTTGCCAGGACTGAGACACTGCGGCGGGCAGAAGATTTTAAACTAATTTTGGAGCGTTCCGGGTTTTCCGGAGCGCTTTTTTTATACCATTGATTATGTCATACCGGATCGGATTTGGAGTGGATTTTCATCAGTTGGCGGAGGGGCGTGCGCTTTGGCTGGGGGGGGTGCGGATCCCGTCGGAAAAGGGTGGGTTGGGTCATAGTGATGCGGATGTGCTTTTACATGCCGTTTGTGATGGGCTACTGGGAGCGTTGAATCTCGGGGATATCGGGGTACATTTCCCGAATACCGATCCGGCCTATAAGGACATCGACAGTAAGATCCTGTTGGAGCGGACGTATGCGCTGGTGCGGGGGAAGGGGTACCGGGTTGTGAATATCGATTCTACCGTTTGCCTGGAGGCGCCGAAGATCATGTCCTATGCGGGGGAGATGCGGGCGGCGATGGCGGCCCGGCTTGGGATTGACGCGGAGGATATTTCGATAAAGGCCACGACGACGGAGGCGATGGGTTTTGTGGGGAGGGGGGAGGGTTTAATGGCGTACGCGACGGTCCTGGTGACTAAGGAGTAGTGACCTTTTTTCCCTTAGCTTTGCGGCATGTCAAAAATCAAGGTGAAGATCATCAATCAATCCCCGAATGCGTTGCCCGAGTATGCGACGGAAGGGTCGGCGGGTATGGATCTGCGGGCGCATCTGGCGGGGCCGGTCGTTTTGAAGCCGCTGGAACGGCAGTTGGTGCCGACGGGTCTTTTTATCGAGCTGCCGGTTGGTTTTGAAGCGCAGGTGCGGCCGCGGAGCGGGTTGGCGGCGAAACAAGGCATTACCGTGGTGAACTCGCCGGGTACGATCGACTCGGATTACCGGGGCGAGATCAAGGTGATCCTTATCAATTTATCGGGGGAGGAGCAGGTGTTGCAGGCGGGGGACCGGATCGCGCAGATGGTGATCGGGCCGGTCGTACAGGTGGGGTGGGAGGAGGTTGCGGAGATTGAGGCCACTGCGAGGAATGCCGGAGGGTTTGGGCATACGGGCAAGGCATAGCCTTGCCCCGATATTAGCCCGGCCAGATGCTTTAGCTTCGGTACAGAACAGCCAGATCGAGGACAGTTAGGGATCCGGAATACGGAGGTGACCGGAACGGACAGACGATTTTACCATTATAACCATTGTTTGCATGTATAAATTTTTAGCAGGGTTTGCCTTGGTGGTGACATTGGCCGGGGGGGTGATCCTGGCCGGGGTGGTGGCGGGTTGCCGGTCGGCGAAGAAGATCCAGAAGGTGATGGCGGCTCCGAGCACGCGGAAGGATACGACTCGTTTTGAGCAGGCTCCCCCGGAACCTGTGCGGGATCTGAAGGCGGATTCGGTGGCGCTGATCCGCCATACGACGGGTCAACTGGCGAAATACCGGATCGATTTTCAGACGTTTTCGGCGCGGATGAAAGTGCATTATGAGGGGGGGGACGGGAAGGATTATGAGGTGAATGCGTTCATACACATTTTGAAGGACAAGATGATCTGGATATCGGTGAATGCGGGGTTGGGGATCGAGGCGATCCGGATGCTGATCACCCCGGACAGTGTGAAGGTGCTGGATAAGATCAAGAAGATCGCGCGGCTCCGGTCGGTGAGCTATCTGAAGGAGGAGGTGCATCTGCCGGTTGATTTTCAGACGTTGCAGGACTTGCTGATCGGGAATCCTATCTTTTTGGATACGACGCGGATACTTTATTATAAGAAGGAGCAGAAGGGGTTGTCGCTGTTCATGGCAGGGAGTGTGTTTACCAATTATCTGACCTTGAATGCCGATGGGACGATGCAGCATAGTAAGCTTGATGATACGGATCCGATGCGGGTGCGGACCTGTGACCTGACCTATGGGGATTATGAGCAGCGGGATACGATGCGGTTTTCGACGTACCGGAAGATCTCGGTTGCCGAGAAGTCGAAGGTGGATATTGAGTTTAGCTACAAACAATACAAATTTAACGAGACGTTAAGTTTTTCTTTTTCGGTTCCGAAAAATTATAAGCGACGCTGACCACCCGGAGGGTGGTCGTCCGAAGGACAGACATTAGACCAGGAGCCGCGTTAGCGGCACGTGAGAGGGGCCGCTTCAGCGGCATCGGAAAAGACGAACAGACCCACTGCCGTACAAGGGAGCGTCGCAAGGGTGCTGAAAAAAAATGCTTCGCTGATACAATAACCCCCATGAGCCGCGTTGTAGGTTTGCCTTTATTGCTGGAATTAATTAAATTCGGGATATGCTGAAAACGATACTAACGGGGGGCCTGCTACTGTTTGTTGTAGCATTTGCTGCTGCGCAGCAGCCGGCGCAGAGCCGTAGCGACCTTGAAAAGGAACGGGCGGCCATTCAGAAGGAGATCGAGGATGTAAAGCGGTCGCTGGACGAGACGCATAAGAATAAGCGGGAGACGCTTGGGCAACTGGCCCTTTTGCAGCGGCGGCTTCGGTTGCGGGAGTCTGCCATCCGGAATATCAATGAGCAGATCAATGTGATCCAGGGGGATATGAACGAGTCGTGGCGGCAGATCCTGAAATTGCGCCGGGAGTTGGATACGCTTCGGCTGCAGTATGGTCAAAGTATCGTTTTTGCCTATAAGAACCGGAGCAGCTATGACTTTCTGAATTTTATTTTTTCGGCGACATCGTTTAACGATGCGGTGAAGCGCATCGAGTACCTGAAGTCGTACCGGACCTACCGGGAGGAACGGGCGGAGAATATCCGGCGGACGCAGGACCTGTTGCAGGGGAAGATCGATGGGTTGAAGGTGACGCGGATAGAGAAGGATGAAGTATTGAAGAAACAGAATAAAGAGCGGGCGATCCTGGAAGACGAGAAGAAGGAGAAGGATGCGGTTGTGGGTAAGCTGAAGTCGCAGGAGAAGGAGTTGAAGAAGGAGATGGTGGCCAAGCAGCGGCAGGACCAGAAGTTGGGCGGCGCGATTGCGGCGGCGATCAAACGGGCGAGGGATCTGGCGATCAGGGAGGCGGCGAAGAAGAGTGCGGCGACATCGGCTGCGGACAGGGCGGCGGAGAAGGCTGCTACGGCGAAGTCGCGGCCGGCCGAGAATATTGAGCCTGCCACGCTGACGCCGATCCGGTCGGCTAATAAGAGCGTTTTTAATACGGAGGAGGACCTGCATTTGACGGGTGGGTTTGAGAAGAATAAGGGGCAGTTACCGTGGCCGGTAAGCGGGACGGTGTCCATGGCGTTTGGTCCGCATGAATATATAAAGGGGATCATGCACAATAACCTGGGGGTGACGATCGATGTGACGGCGGGGAGTGCGGTGAAGGCGGTGTATGAGGGGGAGGTACAGATCGTTTTTAACGTCGGGGATGTGAGTGCGGTGATGATCCGGCATGGGAAATATTTTACGACCTATAGTAATTTGTCGACGGTTTCGGTTACGAAGGGTCAGCAGGTGAAGACGGGGCAGATCATTGGGCGGGTTGGGGATATTGCGCAGCTTGAGTTTGTGCTGTCGGATGAGAAGGATCATCGGTTTGATCCGGAGAAATGGCTGCGCCGATAGGACGCGCGCTTTCTTTTGTGCAGCGGTGCCGGTTGGCCGAAAGCCGACGGTTGTGGCATCTTCCCGCCACAGGAACTTGGGGGAACTGACTATATCAATAAGCGAGGAGCACAAGTAAGGCCGGCGGCTATTTCATCAGTTCCTTCACGTAAATACAGTTCTCCTCTTTCCATATCGATACCAGGTAGAGCCCGCTCTTTAGCGATCGCATATTGAGCGAGGAGGAACCGGAGGCGAGTCGCCTTTTTAGCAGGAGGACACCGTCTGTAGTGGAGACCCGACAGATGACGTTGCCGGTCAGTGTAACAGGGATGGATATTTGCACCTGGTCAAGAAAGGGGTTAGGGCCTATGATGATCGTGGGTTTGTTGTTGGCTTCGGCTGAAACGATTTTGCTGTAGGTGAATTTGCCATCCAGGTCCGTTTGTTTGATCCGGTAGTAGGAAAGTCCGCTGAAGGGGTTGGGATCCGTGTAGGTGTAGTGCCGGGGGTATGCATTGTCGCTGCCGGTGCCAGTGCCGGTGCCGGTGTTGTCGCCGCTTGCGTTGTTGGTGCTGCCATTGCCTGGCAGGGATGCGATAGCTGTAAAGTTTATGCCGTCGGCGGCGCGTTCGATCTCATATTGAAGATTGTTATTTTCCAGTGACACGGTCCAGTTTAGCTGTACCGATCCCGCTGCGTATTTGGCTGTGAAGGACTGCCAGTTTACCGGAAGCGTTGTGTTGACGATGAAGGTGCCGCCGGCCGTGAAGGTGTGATAGGTATAGCCGCCGCTTTGGATGATCGTTCCGCCGGTTGCGTTGGGCAGGCCGGGGTAGCGGATGATGACGATGCCCGAGCCGCCGTTGCCGCCCGGGAGGGCAAAGCCGGAAGAGCCGTTGCTGTTGGCTCCGCCGCCGCCGCCGCCTATATTTGCCACGGCATCGGTGTTGCTTCCGCCGCCGCCGCCGGCCCCGGCGTGGGCATTGCCGCCCCCGGATTGCCCGCCCCAGTTGCCGCCCGCTCCACCACCGCCATAGTAATAGGTGCCGGAAACAAGTTCGCCGCTTGTGGTGGCGGCGCCCCAGGTGGAATAAGCCGATGTACCGTCGCCTCCTGAGACCGGCCAGCCGGAAGGACTATTGCCATTGTTTGCGATCCCGCCTCTTCCCCCGGCTCCGGAAAGATCGGCATTTACCGAAGCGCCTCCTGAACCGGAATGGGCGCCGTCCGTGCCGTTGCCCCCGGCATTGCCGCCTGTCGCTGTCCAGGTACCGGGTGTGCCGGATATGGAAGAGGGGCTGCCGTTTGTCTGGTTGACAAGGGGGGAATTGCGGTATCCGTTGCCGCCGCCGCCGATCGTTATTGTAAGGACATCGGATGTTGAGAGACTTGCCGTTGAAAAGGTGACCTGACCGGCGCTTGCGCCACCGCCGCCGCTGGAATTGGAACCGGCATTGCGGCCGCCACCGCCGCCGCCGCCGACGATCAGCATCTCTACGGAAAGTTGTTGTGAGAAGGAGACGGAGGGGCAGGCGCTAAAAAAGAATAGCAAGAAGATGGCTATGGCAGCGTTTCGCATGGCAGTGTGGTATTTGAGGGCTATGAATCGGAGATATAAATATAAAGCAAAATGACAATACAGATCAATATATTGATATTGTATATATCTTTAGCGCCGGCGTGCGTGCGTTCATCGGCGGGTGAGGGTGTGGGTTAGGCGGTGACGAGGAAGCGGTTGTACAATGCCTCGTACTCCGGGACGATCTTGTGGATGTCGAAATTTTTCGCCTGTGCGGCGGCGTTGCTTTTGAACTGTTTTAGTTCCGCATCATCCTCTAATATTTTTATGGCGTGTTCGCTCATCCCGTGGATGTCGCCGACGTCGTCGAGGAAGCCGGTCTGGCCCTGGATGGCGATCTCGGGGAGGCCCCCTGCGTTGGTGGAGATGACTGCTACGCCGGCGGCCATTGCTTCCAGTGCGGCGAGGCCGAAGCTTTCGTATTCCGAGGTGAGGAGGAAGAGGTCGGCGACGGCGAGGATCTCTTCCATCTGTTCCTGTTTGCCTACGAAGCGGGTGTCGTCGCAGATATCGAGCTGGCGGCAGAGGATCTCCGCGCCGGCGCGTTCGGGGCCATCGCCTACGAAGATGAGTTTGCTGGGGATCTTTTTGCGGACGATCTCGAAGATGCGGACGATGTCCTGTACGCGTTTGACCTTTCTGAAATTGGAGGCATGCATGAGGATGCGTTCGCCATTGGGAGCGATGACCTTGCGGAAGGCGTCGATGGGTTTTTTATGAAAGCGTCTTGTGTCGACGAAGTTGTGGATGACCTGGATCTCCTTTTCGATATGGAAGGTGCGGTAGGTCTCGTCGCGGAGGTTTTCCGAAACGGCGGTGATGGCGTCGCTCTGGTTGATGGAGAATGCCACTACGGGTGCGAAGGTCTTGTCCTTGCCGACCAGGGTGATATCGGTCCCGTGGAGGGTGGTGATGACCGGGATGTGCAGGCCCTGGCTCGCGACGATCTTTTTGGCCATATAGGCGGCCGACGCGTGGGGGATGGCGTAGTGCACGTGCAACAGGTCGAGCTGGTGGTTGACGATCACGTCCACCATGGTGCTGGCGAGTGCGGTTTCGTAGGGGGGATAATCGAAGAGGGGATAGGGATTGACGCGGACTTCGTGGTAGAAGATATTGGCGTTGAATTCGTTCAACCGAACGGGTTGCTGATAGGTAATAAAATGGACCTGGTGACCTTTATCGGCGAGCGCCTTTCCCAGTTCTGTCGCGAGGACGCCGCTGCCGCCGAAGGTTGGATAACAAACAATTCCTATCCGCATATGTACGATTAAATTTGTTAATGAGGCCGAAGGTAAACCAAATTAGATGAACTACTTTAGAGGAAAATAACATGTATGGGCCGTAAATGGTTGGCAGTTGACCTGCTTTTATTTTTCTTAGTGACGGGCGGATCGGGTTTTGGTCAGAATGCGGATGACTCGGTATTGATCCGGCGGTTGGCCGACACGATCTTGACGGATTCGAAGGCGTATATGAATTTGCGAACCCTTACCAAGACGGTGGGGGCGCGGTTGTCGGGGAGTGCGGGTTACTATAAGGCGGAGGTTTGGGGGCAGCAGGCGCTGGCCGATGCGCAGGCGGACAGGGTATGGTTGCAGGAGTGTATGGTACCGCATTGGGTGCGGGGAGGCCGGGATTCGGCGGCGTTGTTGTGGAGTAAGGGGAAGGCGGTCACGCAGTATGGGCTTGATATTTTGGCGTTGGGGAACTCGGTGGGGACGGGGATGAATGGGCAGGCCGCGGGGGGAGGGACGAATGGGGGGGTGAAGGGTTCCGGAGGAAGTGTGAAAGAGGGAATCGCGAAAGGAAGTGTGAAAGGGATACTGGCGCCGGTGATGATGGTGCGGAGCTTTGACGAGTTGGAGAGGAGGAAGGAGGAGGTGCGAGGCAAGATCGTTTTTTACAATTATCCTTTTAACCCGTTGTTCGTGGAGACCTTTCAGGCTTATAGCGATGCCGTAAGGTACCGGGGTGCGGGCGCCAGCCGGGCCGCAAAGTATGGCGCCGTGGGGATGCTCGTGCGCTCGATGAGTTCGTCGGTCGATAACAATCCGCATACCGGGTCTTTGAATTATAATGATTCTTTTCCGAAGATCCCTGCGGCCGCGGTGGGTCTCCGGGATGCGGACCGTCTTGCGTCGGATATAGAACGCAATGCGGCATCCAATCTCACGGTCTATCTGCGCACGGGGGCGCATATGCTGCCCGATACACTGGCGCATAATGTTATTGCGGAATTGAAGGGGAGTGCGTTTCCCGATCAGTATATAACGGTGGGGGGACACCTGGATTCCTGG
>NZ_DASYCH010000012.1:0-19255 GCF_036500295.1 Puia sp.
ATCCGGGCGATGGACGATCTTCAACAAGTCCGTCGTGGAGAATTCCTTGTAGATTTCATAGAAATCGAAATCCATTTGAGGTTTAGCTATTCAACGTGGAAGTCCTGAAATAATTTTCGGCGTCCGGCCGTTAGACCCGAACTCAAAAGGTCTTTTTCCGGATCATCTCCATCACCCCTTCCCTGAACTTTTCGCCGATGGGGATTTGGGCATCCCCAATATAGATGTGGTTGTCCTGTATCTTACTCAGCTGAGCAAAATTGACGATGTACGAATTATGAACGCGGGCAAAGGGCATCGAGATCTGCGCTTCGATATCCTTGAGCCGGCGGTACGTCAGCACTTCGAAGGTCGGGGTCACCACCCGCACATATTCCTTCCGGCTTTCGAAGAACAATATCTCCTGCAATAATATTTTATGGAGTTGCGTGCCCGATTTGACAAAAAAGTATTCATTCCCTTTTTCCGGTTCCTTGCCGGTGGCGGGCATTCGGGACCGAAAGTGCATTTCGATCTTCTTCACAGCGGCAAGGAAGCGCTTCAGCGTGATCGGCTTCAGGAGGTAATCCAGCGTATTGAAGGTATAGCTTTCGGCGGCATGCTCCGAATGAGCCGTAGTAAAGACGATGGCAGTGTCATCGGAAAGGAGGGCCGCCAGCTCCATCCCCGTAAGCAGCGGCATATTGATATCCAGGAATATGAGGTCAACCGTATTGCTCTTCAGAAAGGAGATGGCATCAAGGGCATTGTAGCTCCTTGCCACCAATTGCCAGGAGGTAGTCTGGCCGATCAGGACCTCCAGGAGGTTGACCGCATTGGGTTCGTCATCGACGATCATACACCGTAGTTCCATGCAGGGGGATTTTTAAGAAAGCTACGAAATGCTCGCCATCGGCGCCCGTTTCAAGCTGAAAATTGTCATTGTAAAGGATACTTAGTCTTTGCCGCAGGTTTTGAAGGCCCGATCCATTGGGCGTCGCCGGCCCTGCGTGCCGGTTGATCGTGTTCTTTGTGGCGAAATGCAGATACCCGTCTTCCTGGATGAGGGAGATGGAGATGGTATTGACGCCGCTGATCTTATCGATCCCATGTTTAAAGATATTTTCCACGAAGGTCATCAGCAACATGGGCGGCACGGCTATACTGCCATCGAACCGCCGCTCGAAGTGGATGTCGGGCTCCGGCTGGATCCTGATCTTTTCCAACTGGATATAATTATCCAGGAATTCCACTTCGGTACTTAGGGCCACGGTATCGCGGCTGCTCTGGTCGACAAAATACCGCATGATCTCCGACAGCCTTTCGATAAGCTGCGCGGTGCGCGGTGAGTCCAGGTAAGCTTCGTAATACATATTGTTCAGCGTATTGAACAGAAAATGCGGCTGCACCTGGGCTCGCAGCAATTTCAGCTCCACCTGGCTGCGTTGCAACAGCGCTTCCTCAGAAGCCTGTTTGATCACGAAATAGGCAAGGGCCAACCGGAAGATAAAGCTGAGTACGAAGACGGTTATGCCGGACAGAAAAAAGGTAAGCCAGGTAGCGGGATCACGCCAGCCGGAGGAGAGGGGTTGGTTCTCGATGACCGAACGGATATAACCCCTGCCTGCCCCGGCAAGAAGCAGGAGCAGGATCGATGCAGCGATGTATAAGACGTGCTGCTTCTTTTGATATAGCCGGGGATACAGGAGCCGGATGTTCCCATAGATGATCAGCGCATAGAAACACGTGTTGTTGACGGCGAAAGCCGCGGATCTTTTTACCCCGTCACTCGAGATCATCGCGAAAAAGCCGATGAGGAGGACTGCCGCCCACACGAGATACTGCAACCCGACGAGGGTCGCCGGCCTCTTAAACCCGATATTCTTACGCATTGCGACTGCAAAATACCCGATTTCCGGCTTGCGACCCGCCGGCATTCAACAAACACCCTGTTTTGCTCAATACAGGCCCATCAGAGCGATTGTTTAGCAAGGCGCCCCGCCCGTTGAATCGATTTTTTGACAGGGTGCATCGGGTGTTGTTTTGTGTCAAAATGAACCCGATGCATGTGATATGGAAAAAGATCGGCCTATCTATTCTCCTTCTCTGCGCCGCGGCCGGCATATACGCGCAGGACAAAGGGGTTATAGCGGGTCGGGTAAAAGACCCACAGGGTCAGCCCGTGCCTGCTGCGACCGTTAACCTGGTGGATAGAAGCGATCCACCCACCGCCAAAACGATACAAACGGACACGGCAGGCCGGTTCCTCATCGATGGGATCCCCTCTGGGCTGTTTACCGGCACGATTACTCATGCCGGCACTCAGCCTGTCAAGATAGATAGCATTGCGGTCACGCCTATCAGCGGGACGATCGACCTTGGCGACCTCGTCCTGCTTCCCGCCGAAAAATTGCTGACCGAGGTCGTAGTCTCTGCCCGGACCCCGGCGATCCGGACGGGGCCGGAGAAAAAGGTCTTCTCGGTCAACCAAAGCCTGGTCAGCACCGGGGGATCGGCCGCCGATCTCTTGCAAAATGTTCCCACCCTGCAGGTGGATGCTGCAGGCAATGTGAGCCTTCGCGGGTCGACCAATCTAAAAGTCCTGGTGGACGGCAAGCGATCGCTTATCGGCGGTGGTTCGGTCACGCAGATCTTGCAGTCGCTGCCGGCGAGCGCTATCGACCGGGTGGAGATCATCACCAACCCCTCCGCACATTATGACGCGGAAGGGCAGGCCATTATCAATATCGTTTTGAAGAAGAACGCGGCAGCCGGAACAAACGGCACCATAGCCGTCACCGGAGGCACCCGCGAGAATTATACCGCGGCAGCGGCCATCAGCCACCAAAACCTCCGGGTCAGGGCGTATGGGAATTACAGCTATCAGCGCCGGAACACATACAGCAATGGCTACCAGGACATGACCTTTTTATCGTCAACCGACGACACCTACTTTTCCAATGAGACCTTCCCTTCCACAACCATCAACCGGGTGCATTCCGCCAAAGGCGGGTTAGAGTATACGCTATCGCCCAGGGACCTGGTAAGCTTTTCGGGTGGATATAATTCGACTTTGACAAACAGGAGCGAGCAGTTGGCCATCGCCAACCTGACGGCCGGCCGCCAGCCCACGGTTCTTAGCAGCCGGCACAACGGCACCACGGGTAATGGCCATAGCTTCGAGGCTGCCCTTGATCTTACGCATAAATTCCGGCGGCCGCAACAGCAACTGGTGTTTGATCTTGACTATTCCCGCGGAAGTACCGATAATCTCCAGTTGTATGCCACCGATATCTATAACCTCGATGGGCATGTGGCGGATTCGACAGCCGTCATGCAGGACAGCAAGAAGAGCAACGCGACCAACTACAATCTCCAGCTGGACTTTACGACGCCGGCCGGTAAAAGGGGAAAATGGGAGGCCGGTTATCGCAGCCAGATCGGCATCGGCGACAATCGCCAGTGGGATGGAAATCTTGACAAGACCAGCGGTAGCTACGATCCGGACTACAGTCTGATCAACCGCTTTACCAGTACCAGCGCGATCCATGCGGCCTATCTCACGTACCGGCGGGATTTGAAAGGTTTTAGCTTTCAACTGGGAGTGCGGGGAGAGCTCGGGCGGTTGAACGCCAGGTTGGCCAGCTTCGATTCTACCGGGAGACCCGTGGCGGTACCGATCAGGCTGAGCACCCAGGGACTCTATCCCAGCCTGCAGCTGAAAAAGCAGGTTGGCGACGGTGGGCAGTTACAGTTCGACTATTCGCGCCGGGTCAACCGGCCGACGCCGCGGCAACTGGACCCCTTTTTTGATGTCTCCGATCCCGTGAGCTATGACGGAGGAAATCCCCGGTTGCAGCCGGAAGACCTGCATTCCGCGGAACTGACGTTTAGCCAAACCGGGTCGAAGGCATCGCTGACGACGGGGTTATATTATACCCGGGTGAACCATGTGATCAAACACATCCAAAGTCCGCCGGTCAACGACGTGACGATCGCTACGTACCAGAATCTCAGGCGCGCCATCACTACCGGCCTGGAGTTGATCGGTAGCTTTCACCCGTACAAGGGGCTGGATCTTACCGCCAATGTCAACGGATATGAAAGGATCAACGACGGCGATTCGGCGTTTGGGATAAGCGCGACGCATGGCCTTAGCTGGAATGCCAATGTCACCGGTGATCTTTCTTTTGGCAAAGACCTATCGTTCCAACTGCGGGCGGATTATAAGGCGCCGGAGGTGATCGTGCAGGACCGGTGGGGATCGGCCTGGGGGCTGGACGCGGGCGCACGCTATGAGCTTTGGCACCATAAGGCCAGCATTGCAGTCAATGGCCGCGACCTCTTCAATACCCGTCAACCGAACTTTTTACGGGTGAGCGATGCCCTGCTGCTGGATTGGCGTCGGGTCACCTATAGTGCGCGGGCCAGTGTGACCTTCACTTACCGCTTTGGGCATAGCGGTGCCGGTAGAACGAAACTTTAATGTTGAGCTAGTACTTCCTGCATAAATTCAGATAGTGAGATCGCAATTATTTCTGCTCCCCCTGGCGTTCCATAATAATAAGGCTGAACATGGGTTGGCGCGACCGACATAATATTTTCAATGACGAAGCCTTCCCAACTTCCCCCCACGACGGGATGTCCCAGGAGGTGTTCATACTTTCTATATTGTTCCCGGCATATTCCAACACATCGACCGGATACAGTTCGATATAGGAAATGCGTCCGGCGAGAGATTCGCTGGACTGCTGCAACAGATCTATCGACGCAGATCCCAGAAATAGAAACTGTCCCGCTTTATTTCCCTTACGACGTTCTTTGTCGATTACTCCCCGGAGCTGCGCAAACACTTCCGGCAGGCGCTGCACTTCGTCAAGGATGATTAACTTATCCTGATTGTTCTCCTGGAAGGCGACGATATCCCGGACCTTTTCCAGCGCAAGACGGCTTCTAATCGACGTTCTATCATCTATGCAAAACTGACATTAAATGTAATAATTGCATAGTTATCCCATAATATATTGACAATTAAATAATTGGAAACGCAAATTAACTGGTTTTGAGTGTTTTTTGCCGGCGCGGCAGGGATTATTCCGGCACTGGTGACGGTTACGGCGCTGCGTAACGAGTGACCTTAACCCGCCCACGGTTGAGAAAATTTCGTGCCGGCACTTCCAGGTATCGGTAACAAAGGGCAGAAAACCCTAATGTCGCGGCCAGGAAAAGCGCAAAGGCAATCCAACCCTTCCAATAGTTGGGAGCCTGGGTGAAGAAGCCTTCCGGTACCGGCAGCCCGAGAAATGGCGCAACCCCGCGGTACGTAAAAAAGACCGGCATATGGACCATATAGATGGAAAAGGACCAGTCCCCCAGTCGCTGCATGGGCGAAGTCGCCAGCCATCGGCTCACCGCCGAACGGTTGTACACAGCGGCAAGGATCAGCAAAGGGAAGATCGCTACCGTGATCAATTCGTTGGCTTCGAAGTGCAGGGAGATCAAGAGTGCTAACCCAATGATCCCAAAACTTGCATTCCTTTGAAGCCAGCGCTGCGCCAGGGAAAGCTGGTACCACCGGCAGACAAGCATCCCCAACAGGAACCCTGCCATACACCGTACAAACGCAAAGTCATTGATCGTATTCAACGTCGCGTCCTGACGCTTCCATGCATGCATGCCGAATTTCGGCACCAGAAAGTACTTGACCCCCGCATATAGCCCGACCACGACCAACAGCCAGAGCCCGCTCCTAACCCGGCCGCTTCGACCGTTCTCCCCGCCTTGAGGGACGCGCCATAACAGCGGTGCCAGGAAGGGGAAGAGCATATACATCCACCACTCCGTACTCAGCGACCAGGAGACCGTGTTCAACGGGCTGGTTGGAAACAGGTGCATGGCCTGCAGCAGGACGAGGGATGCCGGGACCGTATGGACATCGAAGATAAAATGGAAGAAGCGGCTCCAATCCGGATGAGCTATCGGCTGTGACAGGATCAGCGCACCGGCACCCAACGCCCAGAACAACGTGAAAAAATGCAACGGATATACCCGGGCGAACCGGGCCCGCAGATATTGACTATAACCCGCCTTCGTCACCCGTTTTCGGAAACCTTCGCCATAGACATAGCAAAGGATAAACCCGCTGAGAACAAAGAAGAAGTCCACCCATAACCAACCCTTTTCCACGAGCAGGGTAACCCGCCGGTCCACTACAGGGTAAATGAAGACCTGGCTATGGAACAGGACGACAAGGACGGCCGCGACCCCGCGTAGCGGAGTCAACGTCGGCAAATACGCTTTCATTGACAATAAAATGGATTGGAGAATTAAGGTCCCGCCCAGGCCCAGGGCTGGATATTTTTTAGGCCCAGGGCCGGAAGTTTGCAGGCCTACGGCTGGATATTTTGCAGGCCTAGGGCTGGATGTTTTGGTTCATCTGAAAAAGATTGTGCGGATCGTACCGGCGTTTGACCCCGACCAGCCTCGCATAGTGATCACCGTATGTGGACTTCACCCGGTCATGACCTTCTTCCATCATAAAATTCACATAGGAATCCCGGAAGGCGTATGGATGCAGGGCTTCCCAATAGCTCTTCGCCCAGTGGATGATCCCATCCCTTCCGGCCGGGTCCGCATCTATTCCGGCGATCACCATCGCCAGCGTGGCATCCCGGTAGTTCCAGGCCGTATCTCCCGCGGCCACCCGCGATGCGGCGCCGTTGACAGGATAGAGATGCATGATCGAAGGCCCTGCCGGCATTTGTTTCGCCTGCTCACAATGGCGTTCGATCGCCTCGTCAGGCAGGTCTTTGAAAAAGTCGCCCTTCCAATACCATTGCATCCCCGGAGGCAGGAGGGGATCGAATAAGGTCTGAAAGTTTGCGAAGGGCATCTCGCCAACGGCGTCGATCATCGGTGTCCGGATCGCCCTGACGGCATCCAGGACCGGCTGCATCCGGGCCTCGTCACAGTTGCCGCACCAGAAGATGCCACACACCTTTTCGCCATGCAGCCCGGCAGGGAAGGGCTCCACCGGCGGTACGCAATGAAAGCTGAAGAAGCCGCTGATCTCCTCCGGGGCATCCTGGATGAAATCCATATACCAGCGCAGGATCAACGGGGCATCGTCCATCGACCAGAATTGGGGGCCCGCCTGCACCATCTTCACGGGATGCACCCTGAACCGGAACTGCGTCACCACGCCGAAATTTCCGCCTCCACCCCGGAGCGCCCAAAACAGATCGGGATGCTCCGTCGCCGAGGTATGTACAAGGCTTCCATCGGCCAGCACGACATCCGCATCCAGCAGGTTGTCGATGGTCAGCCCATGACTGCGGGTGAGATTACCCAGTCCTCCGCCCAGTGTGAGTCCGCCAATCCCCGTGCTCCCAAAGATCCCGCAGGGCAGCGCCAGCCCATATTCCTGAGTGGTTGCATCGATCTCCTTTAGCAGACATCCCGCTCCGACCGTCACGGTCATCGCTGTTGGGTCGATAACGATTTCCTTCATCGGGGAAAGATCGATCACCAGCCCATTATCGCAAATCCCCAGGCCGGCGCCGTGATGACCACCACTGCGCACCGCCAGCGGCATCCGGTACAGCCGCGCAAAAATGACACAGGCCGCTACATCGGCGGCGGTCTTACATTGGGCGATCGCTGCCGGCCGTTTGTCGATCATGCCGTTAAAAACCTTCCGCGCCTCGTCAAAGGCGACGTCGCCGGGAAAGATCATTCTCCCCGTCAAGTCTTTTTTCAATCTTTCAATTGGAGTAATTGAGATCATTCCTGTTTTGCTTACAGTTTAAAACACGCGGTGTTGCTATAAGCGGAACAAAACTACCGAGCCCATCGCGGCCCGGGTTCGCTGACAAGTCCAGAAACTTATCTTTCCGGTCCTTCTTTTGGGTTAAGCTGTTTTTGCGCCCGATACTGGAGGGGAGCGGTGCCAAATCGCTGCTTGAATACGCGGTTGAAATGCGTCTGACTTTCAAAGCCGCATTCATCCGCGATCTCAGCCACCGGATCATTCGAACGGAAAAGCATCATCTCCGCAAGATCCAACCGCTTGGTCAAAAGCCATTTTCCCGGCGGCACCCGATAAACGGCGAGGAACTCCCGTTTAAAAGCCGAAAGGCTACGATTGGCGATCCGCGCAAATTCCGCCAGCGAGAGGTTGTACCGGTAATTGGTTTCCATCACTTCCCGCAGGTTCAGCTGCCGTTCGTCGACCTCGCTGAGATAGGACAGAAGCCGGTGGTTCTCGGGGTCGGCGAGAAGCTGGAAGATCATCTCCCGGAATTTCATTTCGACAAGATGCTCCGGCACGGCCGGCGTCTGAAAGAAATAAGGCACCATGGAATCGAAAAAGGCCCGGCTTAGCTCGGTGAGATGAAGGGGGATCACCTGTTCGTCGAAGGGTTGGGTCGAAGGCCGTATCGGCAGCGAGCTGCGGTATTCGGTGACAAAGTCCCACAGATAACTGTCGGTGACAAAAAAGGCCATCAGCCGCCAATCCATATCGAAGAACTGCTCCTGCAAATATCCGCCCTTCCGGATATATGCACAGGTGCCTTCGTTGAGGGGATAGGTCCGGCCAGGGTGACAGAAGGTTTTCTTACCCTGCAGGACATAAATGAAAAAGTTCAGGTGGGTATATAAGCTGGAATATTTCTCTTCCTGTGGACACTGGTAATGAACGAATAAAAGGTCCCTGAAGGACAGTTTTTTGTAGTCCTCGCCCTGGGATTGCAGAAAGTCATAGACATTGATCATGGCATCACTGTTACAAGTTACCTATTCCGGCTGAATTCAAAATGTCCGGCGAATAGGTAACGGAAAATATACCCACTTGGGTTGGCTGGCCAAAGCCTTTCTCTCATGGATGCGCAAAAAAAAACCGCCGGCAGGCAGTTTTTTGATCTTGGTGTAGCCAACTTTAGTTATACCGTAAGCCTTCCATGGATCAGGATGTCGCCGATCATGAACAGACCGATGCCCCCTATAATAAAGGCCCAGTATTGCAATTTGATGAAGAAGAGCGAATGGTTGGGTTTGACGGTAATCTCCCGGCCTGTCTGTTTGTCTATCAGGACACGCGCCTTTGCCGGCGAATTCAGCCGGGTGCCGGTGAACCAGATAATTGTCGCGGAAACAAGGGCGCCGACGGCAGCACCGAGGTCTTCCGACCAGCCAATTTTATCAAACAGTAAACTAAAGAGGGCGCCTACGAGCACCGCAATAACGAGGGCTAAAATGCCGAGACCTTTCCAAAAAATCATAACGGTTAGAGTTTAGGTCGCCTAAGATACAGGATTTTGCCTCTCACAAAAACGATTCAGTGACTTTTTTTGCATATACGATAGGATCCTCGCCCTTGTAAATGCTTGCGACTACGGTGCAGCCCTCGAAGAGAAGGAAGATGGCCTCGACGATCATGTCGATGCTGAGGGTTGGTTTTTTGATTTTGATCTGGACCAACAATGCTCTGATGAACGCTTTCATCCGGTCTTTTTCCCGGCTGACCTGCTCGACGATCTTGAGATCGCCTTTTGGCACTTCTGCCATGACCTTTGCAAAATGACAGCCGCGGAAGCCGGTTGCATATTGCTCATCGAGGCGAAAGTCGAAGATGCCGAGCAATTTTGACCGGGGATCGTCATAGCGTTCGAGAAACTTCTCCAGCCGTTGGAACCAGGCACTCTCCGCATGGGAGATATAGGCGATCAGGATGTCCCGTTTTGAGGGAAACTGGTTATACAGGGATTGACGGGCAATGTCTGCCTCGGCCACGATCTGGCTGATACCTGTTGCATTGTATCCCTGTTCGTAGAAGAGCCGGGTGGCTACATCGAGAACACGTGTTCGGGCTGCTGATTCCTTCATGCACAAATTTACTAAAATCGGCCATATTCTGCCGATCGCGGATACCGGCGGCTCCTCCGATCACTGGAGGGTGCTACCGTTTCGTAGCTCTTCGCTGCCTTTGGTGACAAATTTTTCCCCGGCGATCAGCTTTTCTCCGAACACCTGGACGACGGTGTCGCCAACCATACCCACCCGGACGGGCACGCGCTGGGCTACCCCATTCACATCCCCGACCATGAACACACCTTCGGTCGAGTTTACCACCGCTCCTTTGGGAACCACGAATGAGTTGGGCTGTGAATCGAGCCCGATCACGGCTTCGGCCACCATCCCGGGCGAAAGCTTCCCGTCATCATTTTGGACATCGAGCTCGACATGCTCGGATCGCAACGCCTTGTCCATTACGCCCGCCCGCCGGGAGATACTCCCTTCGAATACCCGATCCGCGAACGCCCTGACCGTAAACCTGACCCGATCATTCAATTTGAAAAAGCTTTTGTAGGCCTCGGGGACCTCGATCACCAGGCGAAGGTGCCGCTGCTGTTGTAAGGTGAAGATGGGCATTTCGGAACCCTTGCCGGAAGGCCCGATATAGGCGCCGAGATTGACATTCCTTGCGCTGATCACGCCGTCAAAGGGGGCATAGATGGTCAAATACCCGGTGATGGTGCTGCTCGCCTTGAAGTCGGAGAGGGCGGCTTCCATCTGGGCGAGATCGGAATTGCGCTTAGCCACGGCGATGTCGACATCGTTCTTCGAGATCGTGCCGGGTGTCTGGCTGGCGTCCAGGACGCGCTGGTAGGTCGCGTTGCTGGATTCATAGATGGCCTGCTGCGACCTGTACTTGGACTCGGCGGCGGCGAGCTGGGACACCAGTTCCGGGGCTTCGAGCGTCGCCAGGAGCTGACCCGCCCTTACTTCAGAGCCCACGTCGACGGTCAGGGTCTTGACATAACTGTTCACCTTGGCGTACAGGTCGACTTCCCGGTAAGCCGTCAGCTCGGCGGGGATCCGCAACTCCGTATGCAGGGAACCGTTCCGCAGGACAAAGGTGGACGCCTGGGTTGGGGCAGCGGCTGTCGGGACAGTGGCCGTTGAAACTTTTTGCTCCCCGGTTGCTTTATCCGGATGGGAGGAGCAGCCGGCAAGGAATAGTCCCGTGAGGACAAAAGATGCGATCATGGTCTTGGTGATCATATTTTCGGGTTTGACGTGTTAACAAATGAAAGGCTTTCGGGGTCGTTGGCTTCAAGGGAAACAGATTTGACGGAGGCCTTACCCTGGCCCCAGGCAAACACCAGCGGGAGGATGAAGAGCGCTGCGAACGTGGACGCAATGAGTCCACCTACAACGGCCCGGCCGAGGGGCGAGGTCTGATCCCCGGCTTCACCGAGGCCGCTGGCCATCGGGATCATTCCCATGACCATCGCGAGGGCGGTCATCAGGATCGGTCGCAACCGGAACCCGGCGGCTTCCCGGGCGGAGTGCCGGGCGTTGCTCGTGCTCAGCCGGAGTTGCTCGGCGTTGGTGACCAGCAGGACCGCGTTGGAGATGGAAACGCCCACCGACATGATGATCCCCATATAGGATTGCAGGTTAAGGGTGGAGCCGGTGACCAGGAGCATCAACAGCGAGCCGAGGATCACCGCCGGCACGGTCGTTAAGATGATCGCCGATACCCGGAACGACTGGAAATTGGCGGCGAGCATGAGAAAGATGACGACGATGGCAACGATCAGACCGTTTTGCAGGCTGCTCAGCGTCTCGGTCAGCGTTTGGGTCAGGCCGATGGGTTCTATTTCGATGCCGCGGGGCAATTTGCCAAGCGAGTTGATGGCCTTCTGCACGTCGGCGGCCGCGGCGCCCAGGTCCTTGTTATTGAGGTTGGCGGTAACGGATAGTTCCGGAAGGGTCCCGAGGTTATCGTTTTCCCCATAGGTGACCCCCTTGGTGATGGTGGCCACATCGCTCAGGATCGGCCGGATGCCGTTTCGATGCAGCGGGATCTCGCCGATATCACTGATGCTTTTCATTTTGTTCTCGGGCACCTGCACCTGCACATTGTAGCTGTTGCCGCTCTTTTCATCGATCCAGATATTCCGGTCGGTATACCGCGAAGAAGAAGTCGAAGCGACGAGCGACCGGGAGACGTCGTTGATGTCGACACCCAGCTGGGCGGCGCGGATCCGATCGACTTCGATCCTGATGGCAGGGTATTGATTGGATTGACCCAGCTGGATGTCGCGGAGATAGGGTATGTCCCTGAACGCGGTCATCAGCTTCCGGGCATATTGCTCGTTAAGCTTTTTATTACGGCCGGAAAAGCGGACTTCGATCGGTGTCGGGGAGCCCTGGCTGAGGATCTTATCGGTCAGCTCGATGGGCTCGAAGGACAGACTGACGTCGGGCATCTGCCGCGCGGCTTCCTGGCGGATCCCTTCCTTCAGTTGATCGAGATTGGTCTTGTAGTCATCTTTGAAGGCGATTTGCAGCACGGATTCCTGCGGGCCGGCCATCCAGAGATAGATCGGGTTGGTGGAGAACATGCTCGGGTGCTGGCCGACATAGGCGGAGGTGATCTCGATATGATCCGCCCCTACGAGTTTCTTGACGATGTCGATGGTCTTCAGGGTTTTTTCTTCGGTCCGCTCGATGCGGGTGCCCTCTCCGGCGCGGATCCGCACCTGAAACTGTTTGCCATTCACTTTCGGCAGGATGTCCTTGCCGATGACCGAGAGCAGGAAGCCGGTGGCGAGGACCGACAGGCCGAGGTAGGCGATGACGATGGGCTTACGATAGGGCATGATCCGGTCGATAAACCGCAGGAACCGGACGCGTAATTTGTCGAAGCGGCTGAGTTGAGTGTCGGGCTCATGCTCGATCTCCTCCAGCACCTCTTCCTTTGCGTTCCAGGGTTCGATCTCGACGAGCTTACCCGAAGGCTTGTGGTGGGCCGTCTTGCCATGTGCTTTCATGATCCAGTTGGCCATCACGGGCACAAAGGTCTGGGCGAGGAAGTAGGAGACGATGACGCTGAACCCGATGGCCAGGGCGAGGGGCAGGAACAGGCTGCCGGGGATGCCGCCCATCGTAAACGCGGGTGCAAACACTGCCAGCACGCAGAGCAGGATGAGCAGTTCCGGAAAGGCGATCTCCACACAGGCGTCCCAGATGGCCAACCGTCTGGGCTTACCCATGGCGAGGTGCTGGTGGATGTTCTCTACCGTGACGGTGCTTCCGTCGACGAGGATACCGATGGCCAGGGCCAGGCCGCTTAGCGTCATGATATTGATCGTCTGGCCGAACAAGCGCAGGAAGAGGACGCCGGCGATGATCGATGCGGGGATGGTGAGGATCACGATCGTGGCGCCCCGCCAGTCGCCAAGAAAGATCATGACCATCAGGCCGGTGAGCACCGCGCCGATCACCCCTTCGGAAATAAGGCTTTTAACGGAATTGATCACGTAGACCGACTGGTCGAAGGAATAGGTCAGCTTGACGTCCTCCGGAAGGGTCGCCTGCATCTTCGGTAGCGCGGCTTTTAATTTCTGGACGACCTCCCAGGTGGAGGCGTCGGCATTCTTGGCAATGGGCATATAGACGGAACGTTTGCCATTGACGAGGGCATAGCCGACGGTGACGTCGGCACCGTCTTCTATCGTTGCCACATCCCGCAGGTAGAGGCTGCCGACCGCGCCTTTGAAGAGGGGGATGTTGCCGAAATCCTGAACGGTGTGGATCGTGGTATTGGTCGGAGTGATGTAGTTGGTGTCACCGATGCGGACGTTGCCGGAGGGCGTGGACTGGTTGTTGAGGGCGACGGCCTGGATGATCTGCTCCGGGGTCAGGTTATGGCTGCGGAGCAGGGTGGGATCGGGTTTGATGAGCACTGTGCGGAAGTTGCCGCCAAAGGGCGGTGGCGACAGCAGCCCCGGGATCGTGGTAAAGGCGGAGCGGACGTAAACATTGGCGAGGTCGAGCAGCTCATTGTT
Organism: Puia sp.; assembly: GCF_036500295.1. Taxonomy (NCBI): domain Bacteria; kingdom Pseudomonadati; phylum Bacteroidota; class Chitinophagia; order Chitinophagales; family Chitinophagaceae; genus Puia; species Puia sp. Next base: position 13,839 of record NZ_DASYCH010000012.1, read on the forward strand.
ATTCCGCTTCTCGCTGCTCACGATCAGTTCGCCTACGGGTAGGGTGGAGGCGTCGAATCGCAACAGGAAAGGCGGGTTCGAGCCGGGCGGAAAGAGGGCCTGGGCCCGGTTGGCCGCGGCGATGGACTCGGCCTCGGCAGCGGCCATATTGGTGCCGGGATAGAAGGTCAGCTTGATCAGCGCAAGACCCTGGCTGTTTTTTGTTTCGATGCTTTTGACGCCGTTTACAAACAGGAGGGTATTGATGTATTGCTTGGTGAAAAAAGGTTCCATCTGGTCGGGCGTAAAACCCGCATAGGGGTGGGCGATATACAATACCGGCAGATCGAGCTGGGGGAAGATGTCGACTTTGATCGTCCTGATGGCGCTGATGCCGAAGAAGAGGACCGAAACGACCAGCACCATGATGGTGATCGGCTTCCTCAATGCGAAGAGAATTAACTTCATAAACTTAAAGATTGTTGTAAAACAAATTGAAGTCGCCGACCGCTGCCGCCTTCAGGAGCAGGGCCTGCCACACATTGCTGTAGGAGATATCCCTGTCTGTTTCCGCCCGTACCAGGGCATAAAGCGCCTGGGTTACGTCGACCAGGTTGGTAAGGCCATGGTTATAGAGGACGAGTTTTTGCTCATAGACATTGTCGGCTGCTTTGACCTGTTGAGGGGTCTCGTAGTAGTCCGCGACGGCATTTCTGATCGTAGAGTCGGAAAGGTTCAACTGAGTGGCCAGTTGCTGGCGCGTCAGCTCGAGGTCTTCCTTTAACCCTTCGCTGATGAGCCGCTGCGATCTCACCTGCTCGCGTATCCGAAGCGGCTGGGTGAGATTCCAGGTGATTCCGAAACCGATCACGTAATTGGCGCGATCAGGTCCGATCCCATCCGCGAGACTGCTTTTATAGTTGGGATTGGCCGCGGTATAGCTGCTCCCGAATCCGGTGCCGCGTCCCTGGAGCGCCGCGCCGAGGCTGAACGTGGGTAGACCAAGGGTCTTATAATAATTGACCTGTTGCTCGCTGAGGCGTATCCTGCTATTGAAATATTCCAGGATGGGATGATGGGTGAGCAGGGTATCCGATGCAGGCGCCAGCGACGCGGGGAGGCTGACGACAAAGAGTGTGTCCGCCTGGACCATCTGCGGATCGGTGCCAAGCATTTTTATCAGCACACTGTTCTGTTGGTCTTCATAGGTCATGGCTTTCAGCAGGATACTTTTGGCATTGGACACTTCGGCGTTGGCCTGGGAGGAATCGACACCGGGCAAGAGTTCTTTTTCGGCTTTCCGGCGGATGATGGCCCGGAGGGTGTCTGCGCGTTGGAGATTGGTGCGGTAGGAGGCTGTCAGGCGTTGCGCAGCAAGCAGGTTCAGGTAAGCCGCGGCGATCCGCACCTGGTGCTGGAAGATCTCCTGCTGCAGGTCGCTGTTGTCCAGGTCATTTTTCAGTCCTGCGGTTTTGATACGTTCCCTGGATCGGCCAAAGGCGAAGAAGTCCCAGTTGATATTGGCCAGGAGCATCGAGCCGAAGGCGGAGTTCCAGTTCTGGCTGGTCAGGGGAAGACCTGTGGAGGCGATGCCGATGGAACCGAAGGCATAAGCCGGACCGTTGGCCCCATTTGCTGTGCCGTAGTCGAGCTGGGCGCCGAGGTTGAAATTGGGCAGATAATCGAGTTTGGTTTGCCTGACGGTGGCAAGGGAGGCGGCCGCATATTTCTGCTTTGCCCGGATCGTCCCGTAATGGGCGACGCCGATCCTGAGAGCATCCTTGAGTGAAAGGGCCTGCTGTGAAAAGGCGGAATGGGGTAGTTGAATGCTGCAGCAGATAGCAATGACAGCCATCCATTTTGTGTGGTAGTACATCGAACGATGGTTTATTTCTTGTTAGATGGCGGGCAACGTTATATCTGAAGAAGGCCTTTTTCGGCGTTACGCCGTTGAGAGAGCACGACGACGGCCATTGCCAGGGCGCCCCACAGCAGCATCTGCCAGGTGGCCAGTTCCCAGCCGCCTATCTTCCAGGATAAGAGGCCGAACCAGGTGCCGATGGCAGCGCCGATAAAATACATGGTCATATAGATCGTATTCAGCCGGCTGTGTGCATGTTCGTGAAGGCTGTATATCCTGGCGAAGTTGGTGACCTGCGTGGCCTGTACGCCGATGTCGAGGAAGAAGATGGCTACCGAGAGAGCGATCAACGAGTAGGGAAAGAGCTTTATCAAGACAATACTGCCGACGATGAGGCCGACGGTGATCAGCAGCGATTGATAGTGGCTACCCTTGTCCGCGAGTTTTCCAAACCAGGGTGCAACCAGGGCGCCGCCGATGGCGATAAGGCCAAAGCTCCCGATCTGGCTTGCGGAATAGTTCAGCGGGGCGGCCGCGAGGTGAAAGGTGAGCGTCGTCCAGAACGAGCAGAAGATGCCAAAGGTGAGCATGCCGAGGAAGGCGGCCTGGCGCAGGATGCGGTACTCTTTGACAAGGGACAGGGTCGACTTGAGGAGATCGAAATAATGGCCTTTGAATTTGGGTTCGATATGGGGCAGGGCGCGGGCCAACAGGAAAACAACGATCAGCACCATCCCCGACGAGATGCCAAAGACATACCGCCAGCCGAGCAGTCCGGTGATGAATCCGCTCAGGACCCGGGCTCCGAGGATCCCGACAAGGATGCCGGCGAACACCCGGCCGACGGTCTTGCCGCGATCGGCGCTGGTCAGGGTCGCGGCCATCGGCAGAATGATCTGAGCCGGGGTGGTGAACAGCCCGATCAAAAAACTAAGTATATACGCTGCCGTTAGAGTCCCGACCGCGGAGAAAAGCGCCAGAACGACCGCAAGGGATGTGGCGAGGGAGATGATCAGCCGCTTCCGGTTGAGCTTGTCACCGAGCGGCAGCAGGAAGAACATCCCCAGGCCGAAGCCAAGCTGTGAGAGCATCGCAATCTTGCCGATTGCCGTCTCGCCCACGTTGAGGGAGGTGGCTATTTCCTTTAGAATGGGTTGATTGTAATAGATGTTAGCGATCAGAATGCCGCCGGAGACGGCCATGATGGGGATGATCGCGGCGTGAAGCTTGGTGGTGGGTTGATTCATCTTGATTGGTTGCGTCCGCAAAGCTAGGGAGGAATATTTGAAAATAGACTGACCAGTCAATCTTTTTTTTGTCCTGATCTTTTGTCCGGAGTGGGCGGGGCGATTTATGCATCGCCCCGGGCGAATGGGTCGATTCATGCATGCCGGGTTGTCAGATAAGCCTGCCGGTAGGCGAGGACGAGAACTTCGAGGGTAAAGCCGCGATTGCGGCCGCTTGGATTGGGTAGGACCCAAACCGGGATGTCGCTGATCTTCAGGGCCTGCAGGCCCCACGGGATCGTCTTTTCTCCCGATAGCGATTGGAAGGCCTGTTTGCCCAAAAAAACGATGTGTCTGGGTCTGAACCGTTCGATCTTCCGATAGAAGAGTCCGGCCGAAGCGTCGAATTCGTTTTTGGTGAGTTCATCGGCGCCGGCGGTTGGGCGTTCGACGAAGGTGGTCAGGCCGCACCCATATTCAAGCAGTGTCCGGTCATTTTCCGGGGCAATCTCATGCGGGGTAAACCCGGAAAGATGCAGGGCTCGCCAGAACCGGTTGCCCCGGCCGGTAAAATGGTGTCCATCCAGGAAGGCCTTGAGCCCGGGGTTGATCCCGCAGAAGAGGACTCTGAGATCGTCTTTGATAATATCTTCTAAAGTGCGCATGTTGTTTTTATTTTAGCCTGATCTCGCTGATGCTATATCCCTGGGGGACCATCGGGAAGACATTTAGCTCTTTACCTACCATCACCTCGAGCAGGTAGGCTGATGGGCTGTTTATCATTTCGGCCAGGGCGGCTTGCAGTGTTTCGCGTGTGGTCACGCGTCTTCCCGGGATCCGGTAGGCGGCGGCCAGGGCCACGAAGTCCGGGCTTTCGATGTCGGAAAAGGAGTAGCGGCTATCGTTGAAGAGTTCCTGCCACTGCCGGACCATTCCCAGGTACCGGTTGTTCAGGATGATGATCTTGATGTCGATCTTGTTTTGCATGATGGTCCCCAATTCTTGCAGGGTCATCTGGAATCCGCCATCGCCGACGATGGCCACGACGGGTCGGTCAGGCGCGCCGTATTTGGCGCCCATCGCCGCGGGCAGGGCAAAGCCCATGGTGCCGAGGCCGCCACTGGTGACGTTGCTGCGGGTCCTGTTCAACTTCGCATAGCGGCTGGCGATCATCTGGTGCTGGCCGACATCGGAGACGATGATGGCATCCCCCTGGGTAAACCGGTTAAGACCATTGACCACTTCGCCCATGGTGATCTCACCGGAGTCGGGGTGGAGTTCCGGGTCGATCACGACTTCCTTTTCTTCCTGGTAGTAACTCCGGAATCGTTCCAGCCACTCGGGATGTTCTCTTTTTTGGACTTCTGCGGTCAGCAGGGCCAGCGTTTCCCTGCAGTCGCCGGGCACGGCGACAGTCGTCTTCACATTCTTATCGATCTCCGCGGGATCGATCTCCAGGTGGATCACCTTCGCTTGTCTGGCGTACTTGTCGAGGCGGCCGGTGACCCTGTCGTCAAACCGCATTCCGACGGCGATGAGCAGGTCGCATTGGTTGGTCAGCACATTGGGGGCATAGTTGCCGTGCATGCCGAGCATCCCCACGTTGAGCGGGTGATCGCTGGGGATGGCACCCGCGCCGAGGACGGTCCAGGCGGCGGGGATGCCCGTTTTCTCTACAAAGGCCCTGAACCCGGTCTCGGCTCCCCCGAGGATCACCCCCTGGCCCCAGACGATGAGCGGCTGTTGTGCCTGGTCGATCAGTTCGGCAGCCTTTTGGATATTCTGCGGCCGAATCGCAGGGATTGGCGTGTAGCTGCGGATGAACGTACATTTTCGATACCCTTTGAATGCGAACATCTGGAGCTGGGCATTTTTGGTAACATCGATAAGCACAGGCCCTGGCCGCCCGCTGCGGGCGATATAGAATGCTTTGGCGAGGACCGAAGGGATCTCGCGGGCATCGGTGATCTGGTAGTTCCATTTGGTGATGGGCACGGAGATGTTGATGATGTCGGTCTCCTGGAACGCATCGGAACCAAGCAGATGGGCAAACACCTGGCCGGTGATACACACCACGGGCGTGCTGTCGATCATCGCGTCGGCGATGCCGGTGACCAGGTTTGTGGCGCCGGGCCCGCTTGTGGCGAAGACAACTCCGACCTTGCCGGAGGTCCGGGCGTAACCCTGGGCCGCGTGGATGCCGCCCTGCTCGTGGCGGACAAGGATATGCGTTAGCTTGTCCCGGTAATCATAGAGCGCATCATAGATGGCGATAATCGCGCCGCCGGGGTGTCCGAAGATCATCTCGGTTCCTTCCCCCACGAGGCATTCGAGTACGGCTTGCGAGCCGG
>NZ_DASYCH010000013.1:0-14104 GCF_036500295.1 Puia sp.
AGCGATGCTTGTTTTGGGCGTAGTTCGATTTCAGCGCCTTGTCACTGATCCCCGCCATCGTGAGGCCGAACGGATAATACCTACCTTCCCCTTTTTAAGCCGAACCCTTTTTCTGGGGCGTTCGGATAATTGGATATTCAAAGAACTGCTTAGACCCTCCAAGATAGCGGTTTTCTTTTTTCAATTGAAAGAAAAAAGTTCATTCCGGGAGCCAGTGCCCAGGAGGGGATTCGAACCAGCACACGGCTAGTTGATCACGGCCGACGGCCTGCTTATCAGACAGGATTTTCCTCTCCCCTCCCGGCTTTTACATAATGTGATCTTATCGGTGCGCTGCGCACCTCGTCCCTCGGTCCGATAAGCACATTATGTAAAGCAGCGGAGCTGCACCACTGGGTAGGGAAGATTTTACGGGGCAGACACCTGACCATAGAAGACATGCACGCTTTGCGGGACTTAACTCTACAAGAAAAAAGCCGGATAGCAAACTGCCGCCGGCGATCAACTACGGAACATTGTCCCAGCTGTGGTAACGCCGTTGCCGGTGCCGCCCGTAGGTATAAACGCACAGCAGCGGTGGGAACAGGGCCGGGCGACAGAACAGGTGTTTGATACCTCCGGGCCGCGGGGCTGTCGTCCCTGCTCCGCAAAAAAAGAATCCCCCCTATTGGGAAGACTCTTCCTGATCAGGATACTTCCCCGCATCGGGTAATTCCTGGAACCGCGACGCCTGGCGCATCCGCATCGGCGACTACCGCGTCATCTATGATGATCAACGATGGACGGCTTATCGTCACCGTTATTGCCATCGGACATAGAAGGGAAGTTTATAAGTAAAATCTTTTTAATGATCTTCAACACTAATGGTTTTGTCTAAAACCCATCCTTTCCCAGAAAGCTTACAGCTAATAGTTCTTTCGTCGACGAACGTCAAAAAATTGCTTTCCTTTAACGCACCTGAATAGGAGCATCGATATAACCCAACATGCAATTTTATCACATTTCGCCCTACCTCGAGAATGCTTGCTTTAAAAAGAAAACACTCTTTCCGCAATCTAATATAGTCGTCAAACGTCTCTTTGCCTGAGAAAAGGATGAGCTTTATAATGTGATTTTCACGATCCTTAACAAAGAACTTATTATCACAAATATTCAGGTACGCTACTGTATCGATTTTTTCTGCAGATATCTGGCTCTTATAGATAGCATTAACTAAACTATCAAGATTTAACGTCTGCGATGTCGCTGTAACACTAATAAGTAAAAGTGCTGCAATTTGTAGCATCCTATTCATATTCATTTTAGATTTATTAGTCTGAGGCTATTTTTTGTACCGCGGCTTTGAACGATTCATAATTCATGCTTGTAATATTACCCCCACTATTGTAAAACGTGATCACCTTTGTCAATGAGCAAGCATTCGACAGGGGCACATAAGTTCCCCTAGAATTCATCGCTTTTTGCAGGTCGCCTTTGGGCACGTCACCCATTCCGTTGACTTGGTACCCTAAAACTACATTTGGTTGAGCGCGGTCTGGATTTGATCTGTCACCAGGAGAAGATCTAGGAGTTCCTACAATAACATCCCCGTTAGCTTCAACTTTTACTTCCGCACCATGTGTATGAGCATCGTACATTGTCGTCACCGCTCCCTTTGCTTTCATATTTTCCCAACCGTTGACATTTGTCGCATGCTCATTCGAAGTTCCCGAAGGATTATCTTCTATGATTTGATTTCCATTTTTGTCCTTGCCAACATTAAACCCTTCTTCTCTCATACCATTTGTCTCAGTTCTACTATAAGCTCCATCCATCGATAGCATTTCTGCATTTGTTGGATTTTCAATGACATCTTTCTTATCCGCAGTGCTTAATACAACATTTTTGCCTTGATTGGTCTGCCCTTGGATATCATTTCTTGTACTTTCAGATAACGCCATATATTTCTTCCCATCATCTTTACCATCAGTACCTATCCAGGTCCCCTGCTGGTCATAAAAATCGCCGGGAACCATTCCATCCGGGTCCAAAAACCTAATAGGCTCATCAAAACCATAATTGTAAGGAGAGAACCGACGCATCTTGTCAGCCATTGGATCTATCGTACTCCAGCGCGCTATTTGAGGATCATAGAACCTGGCCCCATAGTCATACTCTTCCAACCCACTCCCATCTGAGAACTCTTTATTCTGCGACTCCTTTTTATTATACCTGTACTTATTCTCAGCGTAATTGCTCTTTAGTGCTTTATCGCTGATCCCCGCCATTGTCAACCCAAATGGATAATAATGAGTTTCCTCTAAAAGGGGGCCGCTAAAATGTTCGACCGACAAATTATCAAAGAACGCAGGCCAGTTCGGCGTTTCATTACTTACCCAAATATATAAAAATCCGCTATGATCCAACCTAAATCCCCTCGCCAATGTATTCAGCACGTTCGGCTGACCGACAGGGATAGCCCCGCTTTCATTGCCCCCGTTCACGCAATTCAATTGATTATCAAGCAATATCCAGTTCAGGTAAGCTTTAGGCGCCACCGTCGTATTCGTATCCCGGGAGGACAAAAAGCTATTCACCGCACTATACACCGGTCCCGTGGATGCATTGGTCATAGCCGCTGCCGTTCCATGTGAGCCTGCTGTAAGGCTGAACAACCCCGTCGCCAGCGAATTCAGCACATTGGCGAAAGAAGGATTCGGCGTACTTACTGTCCCCCCGGAAGCAAAGTAACCATAGCAGCCGAGTGAGATCGAATCCCCGCTCATCACTTTCAACAGGATCGCTGGTCCGATCTTGTGCCCAGCTCCATCCACCATCGCCACGGAATCATTGGGAGAAGGGCCGCTGGGTTCCGCGGGGAAACCTCCATGGGGCACCAGGTTGGCCGCGTAGCTGGTGGAGTCGATATTATAGAACAGCGCCATTTCGGTTGCCCGGTATTGGGGTTCCATCGTCGCGATATACTGGGCGGTGTCGCGCTGCTGCGTCAACAGCACCCGCGTATTGCCCAGGTGGTCCTTCTCAAAGAGATCGTACTCCCAGCTCCAGGCAGTGTCACCCGCCAGGTGACGATGGAAGGCCCAGCGGGCGCGCCCCTCCTCGTGGGCGAGTTGTTGAAGGGTGTCCGTTCCGCCGGACGGATTGCTATTGGGCGCCCGCCGCTGGTATTGGAAGCCGCCGGTCATGTAGAGGGTGGTCGTGGTCAGGCCGGATAGGCTGTCCACCGTCTGCTTTTGCAGCTTATTGCCGGCTGCGTCATACGTATACAGAATATTTCCCTTGCCTCGTAGGTGAACCGACTGCGGCAGGTTCAGATAGTTGTATGCAATACTGTCGATCCCCTTATTGTTATCGATAGCCAGGTTGCCGTTGCCATCATACCGATAATCCGAGTCGGCCTTAGCCCCTTTGTAATGAAAATCTCCCAGCAGGCTCGACGTATCATTGGCCTGATCAGCCACCTGCGTCAGTTTATTGCTCGTACCCCCATCTTCATACCGGTAATGCAGTGAGTCGATCACGGCCGCCGGCGTCCCTACCTTGAACCCCTTCTGCAGCATCGTCAGGATATTCCCATTCCCGTCATAGGTTAGTCCGTTGACGCTGTAGTCCATCTTCGTCGTGCCCCAGCCGCTACCGCTTCCATTGTCAACATAGGCAGCGCCGGTGAGCCGATTCACCGCGTCATAGGTAAAGTCATATTTGCGATCGACTCCGTCTCCGGCGCTTCGCCATACGAGACCGGCGATATTTCCATTGAAGGCAGGGTTGGCATAGGTGGCTCCCGAGACGCTGGTTGCCTTATCGTAGGCCAATTCCATCCCGAACCAGGGGCCTGTCCCGCCGCCGACATAGTTCCGGTTGATCCCCATGACCCAGCCCCGGATGTTGTACGTGTACGCCAGGCTGTCCAACGGTACGCTGCCTGAGGGATTGTTACCCAGTCCTTTGGTCTGCAGTTGCCCTATGGCGTCATATTTCATGCTGTCGACCAGCTCATCGGAGGCCGTCCCGTCGATGTTTTTGCGGATGGCGCCCGGACGCTGTTCCTGGTCATAGGAGAGCTTTGTCATTACCGTGTGCCGGTCCGTCGTTGCCCCCGCCTTCTGATGGTCAAGAAATACTCTGAGGGGCTTACCCGTAAAGCTATACTGCGTCGTCTGCACATCCGTCTGTCCCGTATAGTTGACCTGCCGGGTCTGAATGACGCGATGATGATCATCGTAAAAAGACACGGTATACAGGTACTGGCTTGCCGTACCCAGCACCCGGGTCATCGTCCCGGTCACCAGCCCCGTCGTTTGCGTACTCATTGCCAAGAGCTGGGCATATTCCGGGGAACTGTTGTAACTCGTTATAAACGCGCCCGAGGACGGCATTGCAAAGTTGCTTCCCAGCCCATTGGTCCCTACCCAACTGTAATTGTCGTAATAGGTCACCGTCAGGATATCCGGGATGATACCCGCCGGCACGGGATTGTCCGAGACGATCACCGATCCGCCGGACTGCATCATCGACCCACCGATCAGGATGGTCGCGCTGAAGGCGCCACTGGTGCCGTCCGCTGAAAAGCCCGTGTCCCAGTCGATCTGGTTCGTCGCATTCCAATCCCCGGTCTTCGCCCCGGCAAGCGACACATTGGCCTGTACAGCCGAAAGTGTCGCCGACTGTCCGGTCACGCCCACGTTGTTCGTCCCAAAACTGCCGGTCAACCCCGTCACCGTTGCCTGTAGCGCACTGCGCGTCCCATTGTAGGAGAGGAGGGCAGTCATGATGGGGCGATCCACCGCGTCATAGAGTGTACAAAGCCACTTCCCCTGCCGCCGCAGGCTACTGTCCTGGTTCATCACGGGGAGATCGCGCCCGTCATAGACGGTATATACTACACCGGCGCCCGGCACCTTCTTTAAGGTCATTCTTCGCCGGCCGTCGTATTCATAGCGAAAGCACTGTTCGTTCAGAATGGCTCCGCTCAAGGCATTGACGTTCCAGCTATTTGTCTGCAACAACTGCACGCCCACGGGCTGAATCACGGCGCGCAGCAGGTTTAGCGAGTCATAGACGTAGTAGGTACAAAGCCAGCCCGTAGGCCCTTTGCCCATTCCATTATCGGCCCCTGCCGTAAGCTGTACTTTCTTTAGCACTACATTTCCCTCGCGATCCTTGTATTCGACCACCTGCTTACCCTCCTCATCGGAAGTGAGGGTCTTATACAATTCTCCCGTGGCGTAAAGGCTGCTGCAAGAATAACTGGCGAAGACGTCCGGGGAACCACTGTCCGTTACCGTCCAGACCCGCACCGAATCAGTTGTCGTGTTCACCCAATAGCCGGTTGTTGTTCCCCGTCCGGCATGCACCCAATTGTCCCCGGGAGCATATACCCCCAAGACCCGATCCAGCGGAGATGGCTCGAACTCGGTCTTGGAGTAGAAATAGGTTTCCCCCTGCCCATATATGGGACTGGAGCCGTTGGCGCTGCTCCAGAAATTCTGCTGCTGCTGAAAAGGATTTAGTTTGAACCCACCATCGGTAATGGAAGAGTTTCCGCCATAGCTGCTGGCGGAAAAAGGGAGGTACTTTCGCTGCTCCCGGCCATAGGCATCGTACACCTGTGGGGTGACCAAGTCTACGGCCGATCCGCCGGTGGGATAGGAGCCATTGCGGGCGACAGTTTGGACCGGTCTGCCCAGCCCATCGAAATATTGGGTCGTCATTCGGGAATGGGTCAGCGCTGTCGTAGTGGTAAAATCAGCATCCGTCGGATCCGGAGCGACTGCTTCCCAACTGCGGATATAATTGTTTAGTGACCCAATATAGGCCGGTGGCGTGACGACAGAGATATCCTGCGCTACTACGGCGATGCCGCTCAGCAAAATGATCAGTAGGATAGTAAACGTGCGCATGGCTTGGGTTTAAGGGTCGTCATTGGTGGTTTTGTCCTGGAACATTCGCCTGTACCATATAGTCGGCCATCCGGCTATCCAGGGAGCCGTCGGCCCCCAATTGGGCGAACGGCCTCCCGCTCTCGCTAATGAAATATTTGCACCCCTCCGCAAGCCGGTCGACCTGCCGGTTTTGGCTTCGGTGCGACAGATACCTCAAAAGGCCGCCTCTTGGCCCTGTCACTGAATCCGTAGCCGACAGGCCTTTTGTGAGAATGATACCGGTGGACGCCAGTAGCCCATAGCCGTTTTTCAAGGCGGGTGCGGTCGCCAGGCCGGCATCGGGCGCCACGATGCCGATGACCCGGACCTGGCGGCCATGTCGTACCTGGAACCGGAGGAGTTGACCGATGAGGCCGGTATCGGTCCTGGCCGGCAGCAGGACGATCATCAATTTCCGGCCGTCGAAGCTGTCTACCAACACAGCATGTGCGTTGACGTCCAGCAGATGGCCCGGCGCCTGGGCTTTTGCCAAAAGGCAACAACATAACACGAACAGGATAGTACAGCAGTGTTTCATGATCGGTTAGGGGTTATTCAGTTTGTAGATGTACCGCTTGATAATATTCCGATTCAGATCCCTGACATTCATCAGTCTGCCAAAGGCATCATAATCGTAGTAGGTCGTGACGCCCGCCGGATCAGTCGAAGATGTCATTCCATAGTCCGGTGAATAGGTGTAGGTGGTGATCTGCGCAGCCGTGCCTGTCAGTCCCGTGCGGACCTTATTTAGTTCTGCCTGCAGGGCCGCGTCCGAGGAGGGATTGTTCAATACAGATAAGTTCACCATTCCCGACACCGTATTATAGGTGCTTCCCACGACCCTGGCAACTACATACGCGCCGCGGTAGCCCCATAGATAACAGGTGTTGACATCTCCCGATTTATATTGCTCCACCAGGTTACCCTTGCCGTCGAAAGCGGTAAAATTCATCACGATTGAATCGACGGGCGAAGGGAACGACCGCAACTGAGAGAGATGAATGGCGCTACCGTTAAACGTCCCAAATACGTATTTGGACCCGTTGAGAAAGCTGGGACTGCCGCTGCCGGTCCGAATCGAATCCACTATCTCCAGCGGCTGCAGGTAATTTTTCGTGAGCAGCGTGGACTTCATCGATTGTTCTGAAGGTGACAGACCAAAGCTGAAGCTGCCGTTGGAGTTGAATGCATATTTATACGTTTCTTCCTTTGTGCGGTTATTGTTGACGGCTGTGATCCTTTTCTGCAGGAAGAGATTGTCGCTATTGAGGTAATAAGTATAGTCATTCTTGACCACCTGTATACCGGCAGTCGAAAAGAGAGAGTCGATGGATTCATTGAGGACCGCGCCTGACCCACCGACAGAATAGAAGTTGCAGTCTGCCATATAAGGTGTTGCCCCGGACGGATATTGGGTTTCGCTGTAATTATATGCCGTGATCGGAAAGGTTAGCCAATAGGCCTTTGACTTAATGCCGTTTTGGTAGACGCCGCCGCCGTATCCCCAGCTGTTGACCGTCTTTTTGATCAGGCTGCCGTTCTGCGCATAGGTCATCTGCGCAACCAGCTGCCCGCGTTCAAAGCTGAGGTCCTGGGATGGACCGGAAGGGAAGCCATAGGATGGAACATCCTGTGTATACGTAAACCGTTGGTCGGTCCAGCCTTTGGCGCTGTCAATGGTGCGCACTTCCGGATAGACCACATAAGAGCCTGCATCTGCCGCGAGCGGATAGCTGCTTCCGAGTCCCAACCGGTAGTACTGGCAGTAACAGGAGTTATCATTCTGCAAAGACAGAAGAAAAACGGGTGAAGCCAGCAGTCCGCTGGGAAGCGTGGAGTCCGTGCTGTACATCTTGTATTTGTACGTCCGGCTATAGGTATTACCCGTAACAGGGTCATAGTCCTGGATTTGGTGAATGCGAACGCCGCCCACGTTGTGGGGATACTTGGAATAGGTGCCGTATGGGGTATTGACAGTGGCATTGTCCAGGGTACATTCCTGCCAGAATCCGGATATGCCGGACATCGTGCAGCCATAGCTGCTGTTGTCGACAAAGACATCTACCCGGTAGTAACCGTTCGGGAGAGGTACGGCGAAAGAGGAAGTGTTCGCAACGGTGAATACCTGTATCCCGCCGGAGAGATCGGTGGAATCGGTCAACTGCATGATGTTGACCCAGTAGGTCTGGCATAACGGTCCGATATCACTCAGCGTCCAATAAAGCTTGGACACGCCGAAATAACCTTGGACGCTGAACAGTTGCTGCATGCTTGGAAGAGTACTGCCGGCATAGGAAAAGCTGGTTTGGTTGAAGGTTCGGAGGGTCATATAGTTAGGGTCAGGATGGTAGGCAAAGAAGTCGCCCGAGGCCAGGGCGGTATTTCCTTCGTAGGAGAATTGCCGGTAGCCACCCGTCGGATAGGTGATCTTTGTCAGGATATCCGCAGCACTAGCCGTCGCATCAGCCGACCGGTTACCATAAAAGTCCCAGACTATATTGTATGGACTATAGTACAATTGGGGCATTAAGCCAGTACTGTAGTTGCCTGCGCCATTGTAAAACCCCCAGATGTCGACACTGCAGTCGAGCATCGAGGGTAATATCTCGTTAGTATTATAGGTGAAAGACGTCGTTAGGCTATCGGTCCCTGCGGCGCCCATTTCCGAGAAGCTGGTCAGACAGGCCCGATCGCTGGTAAAGGGCGTGCCGTAGTGAAAATGCCACTGATCTTTGAGCGTGCCGGCGGAATCATACAGCTGGATGGAATTGACCTGGTAACTATACGATACGATCGAACCGTTGATGGCCACCGTGCCGCTGTTGGCGCTGATGCGGGTGACTACCATTTCCGAGGCGTCGGTGATGGCGAGTGCGCCGGTCTCAGGCTGTGTATTAAACCCTCCGCAATCCATGTTCGCCGTGCTGAGCGGCATGAATGCGCCGGCATATGTGGTAATGTCGCTGCCACCTCCTGTCGAGTAGGTAAAGGACATGTTATTTTCCCCATTCATATCGGTCTCGTTATCGAGATACCAGGATTGCGAGCTGAGTGTTTGAGAGGTACTGCCGGTCGATCCCGAGTAGCTGGTATTGTTGAGCACATGAGTGCCGTAGTTGTATTTATTGCCCTTGTCATCGATGATCGACCAGGCGGTGATGCCGGTGCCAGTGAGCGTGTAGCTGATCTTGACGCCATCGTTTTGCATCGGGGCGATGGACCCATCCTCCTTGATAGTGAATTTGCCGCTGTGGCCGTTGAAACTGTAGAAGTAGAGGTCCGGTTCGAGGTCGAGTTGATTTTGGTAATACTGGTAGACCTCATTCATGTTGTTGCAGTCGTAAGTGGCGGCCGTGGCAAAGGAGGTATGCAGCATGCCCAGGGCGTATGAGTCATCCGGCAGCCCACGGACCTGCTGGGTGATGCGACCGGCGCCGTCGGCGAGATTGAATCCCAGTCCAACGCTGGAGGCCGGTTCTTCCACCCGGAGACCACCGGTGGCGGTGTAGTTGAGCGACAGATCGGCGGATAAAGGTCCGCTGGTGACGCGACAGAGCGGAAAATTGACGGGTGTTGTCCCGGTGTATGTTCCCAGGGGTCGATCCAAGACCTTGAACATCGCGGCGGCATTGGGCGGGATCGGTTTGGCTTCAGGCGTATTCTGCTGGTACTGCGTAGTACCCGACAGCCCGCAAAACAAAAAAGGCAATATGACTAAATACTTCTTCATGCAATAATCATTCGTCATGACTGGATCAATTCATCGTATAGCCCACGCGGAACAGAACGGGCTGAGTTTTTGGCACTTGCTGATAGCTCAGAAAATCCCATAGCAGGCTTAGCGTCGTTTTCTTAAAGACCCGGGTCTTCATGGATACGGTCTTTGTCACTCCGATAAGGCCCGATTTCGTCCACAATTGCAACTGCCTCAACTGCTGATAGGAAGTGAACGGAGTAGTATAGTTATATTCGAAACCACCCGTTGCCGAAAAGCTGGCCCTTATCTTCACCTGCAGAAACGATCGCAATCCAACACCCTGGCTGCTCAAGGCGATATGCCGAATTCCGTTGCCCCATCCCAATTTGTAACTCGCGCCAACACCCACGACATTATCATGACCCAACTTGTATCCCAGCGAAAGCGCCAGGTCGGTTATCGTTGGGAAATAATAGTTGGTGCGGGTCGTCTGAACATTCGTACCATATACCAGCCGCCGCCAAAAGGTCTTCGCCCGCTGATCATTAGGCCGGAAATCGGGCATGTCCATGTCTTCGTTACCCGCGCCAAAAGCGCTTAACTTACTTTTATAGCTGTCCAGCGCCGACCCGGCCGACTGCAGGCTGGATTGCAGCGCCGCCTCCCCCGCTGCACCGCCCGCAATCAGCTTTCCCTGCACCTGTTGCGCCACCTGGTCCCTGGTCTGCATCCCGACCAGTGCTTGCGTAGTCCCATAGTTGCCTGGTACCCGAAACAACCCACCGAGCATGGAGTTATTCTTCATGAAGGCGGAAAACTCCGGAACCCCGCTCAGCAAGACCAGCGTCTTACCTATCATTGGGTCCGGGTTCGACCAGATATCTTTGTACGCCCGAAGTTGCTGGGAATAATAATACACTTGCTTATTAAGACCGGCGTAGGGCTTGCTAAGCAACTGCTGCCAATGGGTATGCTGACTCAGCAACCGGGCAAATTGTTGTTGCCGCTGTTGCATATACGCCTTTATCAGATCGGCATCCTGCATCTTCGCCTGGAGGGCCTGCAATTGTCGACCGGCATTCTGGAGTTGCGACATCGCAGCAGAGGATATACCGGTGCCGCGAGTTGGTAAATACTGGGGGTTCTGCTGCAAAAAGGCCAGTGAACCTTGCAGGGAGTCCAGGTAAGGCAAATAAGTCCCGCCCAAGGAACTGCCCCGGCGGCCGGTATCGGCTGCCAGCTGCCGGCAAAGAGCGGCATACTTCCGGGTAGACCCCGCAAAAAGAGTTTCCGCCGCTGCGGGATCCAAACGGGATAACTTTTGTTGTAACCGGGCTTCATACCGGGCCATTGTTTGCACGTTCTGATTCGATTCCCGGGTGATCTGATGATTCAGCCCACTGAGTTGGCTCCGCATCTGGCGGAACCAGCCGGTTGGGAGGGCGATGGGCCGGTCTGCTATCGATCCCACCTGTTGCGCATTGGCGATATCGAAAAAAGAACAGATCATCCACAGCAGCCAGAGAAAATAAAGTTTTCGCATAACCTCCGATTTGAGGGTCTACCCTATTTTTTTCGATCGATCAACTGTTCCAGGTAGCGGATCTCCGCCTGCTGCGCTTCCAATTTCTTATTCTGATCGATGACATACAAAGTCAACTCCTCGATCTTCTTTAAAAGCGCCGCTTCCGTACCGCCAATATCGATGCCCGAGGCCTGCACGCTGTCCGCGGATGGGATACCGGGCAAATGGTGATGGTCTTGAATGAAGCTCGACAAGCTGTCCAGCGACGGCAGCCGGTAATCCCGCGCAAACACGAAGTCCGGCCAATTACTGTATGTCTTTACACGAGCGGAAGTAAAAATGGCGGAGCCATTCACCGCAAGCAGGTATCCCTTGGTATCCGTTGTCCCGATGCCCAGGCTGCCGTTGGCCAACAATCGGGCATACTCCGTAGTGCCAATCTGAAAGCTGATCGGTTTAACCGACGCGTCGGTGCCGACCACGCCCAAGGCGGCGCCATATCCCAGGTTAAGGCCCTGGAGATACGTAGTGCCTCCGGCGACCTGGAACACACCCAGTGGAGCACCGGTGTTAATACCGACGGTACCACTATAATATATGACACTGCCGCCGTTGGGTAGCCATTGAGCTTGGGTTGCTTGTAATATTAAGCAGGCAAATAGGATTAGGGGCATCTTTTTCATGCTGAACGATTTTATCGCTATTCTTAGGTTATGGGTGTTTCAAATGAGCGTTTAGCAGGGTCAGGTTGAAGCATCTACCTGCGGTGCCCGGTAACAGGAAAGACACGCAATGGACCTTTGAATAAAGAAGGCAGGCGAAAGAAGCAGCCTGAAAGGTTGGAAAGGATATGAATGGAGCATATGCTTCCGGTTGAGAGGTTAATAGAATAAGTGTTTGCGTACCGAAACTATCGACAATGAAAGTAAAATACAAGAGCCACATCGAAATACGGTGTATTAACCCAAATTGACTCGCCGCATCGAT
The DNA here is from genome assembly GCF_036500295.1 of Puia sp. Lineage (NCBI taxonomy): Bacteria > Pseudomonadati > Bacteroidota > Chitinophagia > Chitinophagales > Chitinophagaceae > Puia > Puia sp. Next base: position 12,134 of record NZ_DASYCH010000013.1, read on the forward strand.
ATTTCAGGGTGATTTCTTATCAGTTTTAGGAAATGACGACTATCTTTCCGGTAAAAATCAGGATATGAAAAGAAGAAAGTTTCTGGGCGCTTCTGCGCTGACGGCCGGGGCCCTTGGGATGGTGGGGACGGTTCGCGGGGTGAACGGGTTGGCGGAGTTTGCGGGGGGATCGGGCGGAAACGCATCGGCGGGTACGACGGGCGGGGACACATCGGCGGGCGCCGCGGGCGGGGAAGCCCTTTCCGGGGCCGGGGCGAAAAGACCACCGGTGGTTCATCATGTGTTTTTCTGGCTGAAGAATCCGCAGTCCGTGGAGGATCGGGATAAGTTAGTGGCGGGATTGAAAACGCTCGGGGGGATCCCGTTGATCAAAGAACTGCATGTCGGCGTACTGGCGGATACGGAGAAGCGGGATGTCGTCGATTCCTCCTGGCAGGTGTCGGAGCTGATGTTCTTCGACGATCTTGCGGGCCAGAAGAACTACCAGGATCATCCGTTGCATCAGGCTTTTATAAAGAACTGCAGTCACCTTTGGGCGAAGGTGGTGGTGTATGATGCGATGACGGTTTTTACGCGGCTTTAGGCGCGCAGGGGCGCAGGGGCGGGCCGGAAAGTGGAGGCGGGATACGCGCGCGCTTATAGCCGCGCGTTGAGGAGTTTGAGCGTGAGCCCGCCCTGCGCATCGAGGGTGAAGAGGGTGATCGAAGAATTCTCCTGTACGAGTTGGCGATAATTGCGAACGGGCATGCCGAGTTTCCATGCGAGGTAGAGCCGGTTGACGCCGTTGTGGGCGACGGCGAGGATATTGGCGCCGGGGGCATGGTTTTGCAGGGCTTCGGTGAAGAAACCGTCGACGCGGTGGATCACCTCCATGGCTGTTTCGCCGGTGGCGCCTGCCTTTGTATCGCCGGGATCCTCGTCCCAGCGGGCCCAGGTGCCGGGGTCTTCGGCGATGAATTCTTCTCTTGTTTTTCCTTCCCAGTGGCCGAAGTCGACTTCGATCAGGCGCGGGTCGGCCGTTACGGGCCGGTCGCCGGCGGCGATCTGTGCGGTCCGGAAGGCGCGTTGTAACGGCGATGCATATACCGCTGCGAGCGATATCCCCTTTAGCTGCTGTTGTACGAAGGTAGCCTGGGCGATGCCTTTTTCGGTTAGCGAGACATCGGTGCGGCCGCAATAGCGGTTGCCGGCGGCATTCCAGGCTGTTTCGCCGTGGCGCAGAAAATATACGTTAAGCATGGGACCTCTTTTTTATATATCCTTTCGCCTGCAAGGTATGGATGAATTCATTATACAGCGGGGCATAGCGCCGGACGAGTTCCGGTGTAGGGGTTAATATCTTCTCCAGATGGGTCATGGCGCGACCTGCTTCGGTGAGATTGGCGTAGTGGGTGCGGGAGGCCGCGAGGATGGCCGCGCCCATGGCGCCGGTCCCGTGTTTCATTTTTTTTATGGGCAGGTCGAGAACGTTACAGCGGATGGTGAGCCAGGTGTCGCTGTTGCTGCCGCCGCCGGCGGTGTAGATGGCGCGGATGGGTTCGCCGGACAGGCGGCGGATGACGTCGTATGCGTATCGCTCCAGGAAGGCTACGCCTTCCATGCCGGCAGCAAAGCGCTGCGCGGCAGACAGGCCCGGGGGAGCGAAGCCCCGGGCCTGGGGAGCGATAAAAGGGAAACGTTCACCAGTCTGACACAATGGCCAGGTGATGAGTCCGGTAGGAATCAGTCGTGCGGCTTCGGTGTCGAGGGCGGCGAGGCCGGTGCGGCCGGCGCCGTCAGTGCCGTTGGTGCCGTCGCCGCCGTCGGCGGAGAATTCTTTTGTGATCCAGTCGGCGCCGGTGTTGCTGGCGCCGCCGGGCATCCAGTAGCCCTGGGGGTGGCGGTGACTATAGAGCGTGCCTGCGGCATCTTCCAGTTGGCGGGTTGTGACCCCTTTTACCACCATGGTCGTACCGATGGTCGTGTTCCAGT
>NZ_DASYCH010000014.1:0-33391 GCF_036500295.1 Puia sp.
CCACTAAATTGTTAGCCATATCAATTTAGCGAAGCCCGAACAAAATTTCTGTACTTGTTGTCACAAGGTGTAAACATCTGCATCAAACCAACAGAAACTTTATTTCAAAGGCGCTGGAAAAGGAGCCGGGATAATGAAGACGCTCGATGGCGGATGGAATGCTTAATCAATTCAAAAACACAAAAACAAAAAACAATGTCAAAAAACCTGGAACAATTGTTCAATGAAAAGAATCAAATGATCTTAAAGGGCCAGATCGTCGAAGCCAGCGAGAAGTTCTATGCACCAAAAACAAAGACAATCGATTTTACTGGCACCACGACCAACAGCAAGGACGAACACACAACTACGATGAAAAATTTCGTGGCGGCTCTTGCGAAGGTCAACGAGATCAGCCTTCGCCGTTCAGCAGTAGGCGACGGAGTAACCTTTGCGGAGTTTGTTTTCGACTTCGACATGAAGGATGGAAGCAAGATCTACTGGCACGAGATCCTGCTTTCGAATTGGGAGAACGGTTTGATCGTGGAGGAGCAATATTTTAAGGGATAGATGGTGCGAAGGTATCGCCGGGGTTATCCCGGCGATCTTTTCTGTGCAGTGACGGCGTCATCGCCACCACATTCAGTCTGTACACGGCTTTCCGCAAAAAAGCGGGCAGAATGGTCAATTTTCCATCTTGTCCGCTAAAGACGTTCCTCGCAGATTACCATCGGCGCCGACATTCGTCGGACCTGCCTCCTCGGCCTCGCTTAACAGCGGCCTCCTCGGCCGTCCTCTTCGCTTCGCTTGCGTGGTTCGCTTCGCTTGCATGTTTCGCTCTCGCTCGTATGCCTCGCTACCGCTCAGGCGCCGCCGGTGATCCGCCGATTTGGGGGCTTGAAAGAACAACTCCGGAGTGCCACCCGGTCGTCCTGCGTCCGCCCGGGCTTTGTTCGCGGCTTCGCCGATCACGAGCAACGCTCGCGCCGCCTCCTCCGCAAACAAAAAAACCGCCCAAAGGGCGGCTTTTGCACACTACCGTGTTCTTTCTCGAGGTTCCGAGCGGATTCGAACCGCTGTAGAAGCTTTTGCAGAGCTCTGCCTAGCCACTCGGCCACAGAACCATCTTTTTTCGCCGGATCCGCCCCAAAATTTACGGTTTTAAAGCGAATCAGGCGGCATCCCCGTCAAAATAGGCCCCTTCCGGGGCCACATTTTTTGAGGAGCTGCAAAATTAAGATAATTTCGCAGAATTCTAAAAAATATTCCGCCCATTTTATGCAACCAATCCCTGAAAGCGAACTCTTTATCAATAGCCGCGGCGCCGTCTACCACCTCAACCTTCGCCCCGAAGAACTGGCCCCCGTCGTCCTGACCGTCGGCGACCCCGACCGCGTAACCAAAGTTAGTCAACATTTCGACACCATCGAACACCGCCTCCAGCACCGCGAGTTCGTCTCCCATACCGGCCGCATCGGCCGAAAACGCATCACCGTCGTCTCCACAGGGATCGGAACCGATAACATCGACATCGTCCTCAACGAGCTCGACGCCCTCGTCAACATCGACTTTACCACCCGCACCCTGAAAAAAGAGTTCACCCACCTCACCATCATCCGCATCGGCACCTCGGGCTCCTTACAGAAAGATATACCCGCAGACAGCTTCGTCGCCTCCACCCACGGCCTCGGAATCGACAATCTCCTCAATTTCTACCGCAACGAGCCGGCGCCCGACGAGACCGAACTCCTCCAATCCTTCGCCACCCAGACCCAACTGCACCAGCGCCTCGCCCAACCCTATCTCAGCGCCGCCAGCCCCACCCTCCTGCGCCACTTCACCAGCGGCTTCCACCACGGCATCACCGTCACCTGCCCCGGTTTCTACGGTCCCCAGGGCCGCGTCCTCCGCCTGGGCCTCGCACAGCCGGATCTTATCGACCGCCTCACCGCCTTCTCCTACGGCCCCCACCGCATCACCAACTTCGAGATGGAAACGGCCGGCATCTACGGCCTGGGCAAGCTCCTCGGTCACTCCTGCCTGAGCCTCAGCGCCATCGTAGCCAACCGCATCTCGAAGGAGTTCTCAAAGGACGGCGACGCCACCATCGGCAGACTCATCCGCGAGACCCTGGCGATCGTCGAAGGGCTATAGGGAGGGGGCCGGCGCCCGGTGGGGCCAATATCTGTCCTTCGGACACCGTCGCTGTGCTCCGGTTCGCCTGAAAAGGCTATTTTTGCCCTCGCTATGAACCAAATGCACTTCTTCAAATATCAAGGAACCGGAAACGACTTCATCATCCTCGACAACCGCAACTGGTCCTACACCGCGCTGACCACCGATCGCATAAAATTTCTCTGCGACCGCCGCTTCGGCATCGGCGCCGACGGCCTCATGCTCCTCAACCCCCACACGGGCTACGACTTCGAAATGAAATATTACAACGCCGACGGCCGCGAAAGCTCCATGTGCGGCAACGGCGGCCGCTGTATGGTCAAGTTCGCCAGCGATATAGGCATCAAAAAAACCGAATACAGCTTCATCGCCGTCGACGGCCCCCACCTGGCCGAGATCGACGACGACGGCGTCGTCAGCCTCAAAATGAAGGACGTAAACGATATCGACGACTTTCACGGTGACTTCCTCCTCAACACCGGCTCCCCCCATTATGTCCAGATGGTTTCCGACGTCATGGAACTCGACGTCTTCCGCAAAGGCATGGACATCCGCTATAGCAGCGACTTCGCCAAAGACGGCATCAACGTCAACTTCGTCGAACAACGCCGCCCCGACGAGATCGTCGTCCGCACCTACGAACGCGGCGTCGAAGACGAGACCCTGTCCTGCGGCACCGGCGTCACCGCCAGCGCCCTCGCCTGCTTTCACAACGAAGCCGGCTATAACTATGTAAAAGTCATCACAAAAGGCGGCAAGCTGACCGTCCGCTTCGACCGCACGGCAGACGGCGCCTACGAGAATATCTGGCTCTGCGGACCCGCCGAAAAGGTCTTCCAGGGCGACATCGACAACTAGCCCCACCCCCCCCAAACCATGATCCAGTACTTCAAGAACGATAACCATCAAACTGTAGAGGTCGATCGCGCCGTGGACGGCGACTGGATCAATATCCTCCCCCCACTCAAACACCAGGAATTCACCGGACTCTCCGAAGAACTGGATATCCCCCTCGACTTCCTCACCGACTCCCTCGACATCGACGAACGCGCCCGCTTCGAAGAGGAAGACAAAGTGAAGCTCATCGTCATCAAAACACCCACGGAGAACAATTCCTTTAATGAATCTGACGCCTACTATATAACGATCCCCATCTGCATCATCCTCACCCATAACCAGATCGTCACCGTCAACTCGTTCGAGAACGGCGCCATAAAGAAGTTCCTCAACACCTTCCAAAACCGGCACCCCGACAAGAAGAATATGATGGTGCTGAAGGTCTTCGAGAAGATAACCCAAACGTATATGGAATATCTCAAGGAGATCAACCAGCGCCGCAACCTCATGGAGCAAAAACTCTATGCGTCCAATCGCAATGAAGAACTCCTGGAACTCATGCGCATCCAAAAAAGCATGGTCTATTTCGTCACCGCCCTCCGAAGCAACGAAATGCTGCTGCTCAAGCTGGTCCGCACCAACTTCCTCGGGCTCACCGAAGAGGAGAAGGAGTTTCTCGATGACCTGGCCGTCGATATGTCCCAGGCCCTTGAAATGGCCAACATCTATACCAATATCCTCAGCAGTACGCTCGACGCCTTTGCCAGCATCATCAACAACAACATGAACAATGTGCTCAAAAGGCTCACCTCCATCACGATCATCCTGTCCCTGCCCGCCCTGGTCACCGGCATCTACGGGATGAACGTACATTCGCCAATCCCCGGCTCCGACACCTTCTATATCCCGATCCTGCTGTCGGTGGGCATCTCCATCGTCATCAGCTGGTATTTTATGAAGAAAAAATGGTTCTAAACAATATGTTCAACGTAAGAGTATACGGCATCCTCCTCGGCGACAACGGCGATATCCTCGTCAGCGACGAATACATCCGCGGCGGCTACTACACCAAGTTCCCCGGCGGCGGTCTCGAGTTCGGCGAGGGTACAAGGGATTGCCTCAAAAGAGAATTCAAGGAAGAGATGGACCTCGGCGTCGAAGTCACCGACCATCTCTATACGACGGATTTCTTCCAGATGTCCGCATTCAATCCCGAACACCAGATCATCAGCATCTACTACTACGTCCGTGCCCTCGAACCCATCAGGGCCCCGCTGAGAAGCAAACCCTTCGACTTCGACGAACGCGAGCTGAAGATCTATTCGGAGAAAAAAGAATGCGAAACCTTCCGCTTCATCCCCCGGACCCGGTTCAATGAAGAAAGCGTGACCCTCCCCATCGACAAGGTCGTCGCCCGGCTATTGACCGCCCGCTGATCTCACCACCTGGCCCCAGCAAGCAATTTCTTTACTATCTCTCCACCGGATCTGCCGGCGTCTCCAGCAGCAGCTCCATAAACGTCAGGTCCAGCCACCGGCCAAACTTATACCCTACCTCCCTGAAATGCGCCACCTCGGCAAACCCGAAAGACGCATGCAACCGGATGCTGGCGGTATTCGACGAATCGATCCCCGCGATGACGGCATGATAGCCCTTTGCACGTGCCGAGTCGATCAGCGGCCGGATCAGCAGTTTGCCGACCCCCTTGCCCCGCTGCTCCTCGGTGACATAAACGGAATTCTCGATCGTGTATTTGTAGGCCGGCCATGCGCGAAACGGCCCATACGAACTAAAGCCAATCACCTGTCCCCCTTCCTCCGCGACATACACCGGATAGCCGGAAGCCAGCTTATCGGCATACCAGGCGGCACGGGCCTCCAGCGTCTGGGCCTCGTAGGTATAGACAGCGGTCGTATTAAGAATAACGTGATTGTAAATGGCCAGCAGGGCGGGGATATCGGCCTCCCGGGCTTCGCGGATAGTGATCATCGTTTCACCCTCAGTTTTTCGATCATCTCCTCGCCCATCCCTTCCGCGGTGATCCCAAATCCGGTTACCAGCAACCCCCGGTCGCCCTTACTCGATTCTATCGCATAAACCACCGCCTCGTCGGCGGGATCGCTCTCCCCTTCGAACCTGTAGAATTCCGTGATCTCGAAATCCGCGGGATTCAGCGCCAGCGGCGTCTTCGGACAAAAGATCTTATCGGCTTCGATGTTGAAATCGATGGTATAGCCCCGCAGCTTCAGGCCATTGACCGCCTCGGCAACCGTGTCGTATGCGTACATAAGCGTTCTTTTTAAAATATTACCCGCAATTTACGAAATTAGTTGGTGCGACTGTTTCACCACGCCCATCACAAAGGTGCTCTGCACATGCCCGATATTCTCCACCTGCCCCAGCTTGTTGACGTGAAAATCATAATAGGCATCCATACTCTCCACCGCCACCTTCAGCATGAAATCGAACTCCCCGGAAATGATAAAACACTCCAGCACCTCGCCCATCTCCTGCATCGTTTTGATAAACTTCGCGCCCGAACGCTTGTTATGCTCCTTCAGCGAGACATAGCAGATGGCCAGCAATCCTTTCTTCACCTTGGAATGATCCAGCAACGTCGCATATTGCCGGATGACTCCTGTCTCCTCCAGGCGCCTGATCCGTTCGTGCACGGGTGTCGTGCTCAGATGCACCTTCGCCGCTATCTCGCGCACGGTGATCTTGGCATTCTCCTGCAACAGGCGTAATATTGCCCTGTCCTTCTCATCCAACTCCACCGGGCCCGCAGCCGCTTTTTCTTTTTGGGGGTCTTTTTCCATAGCTCAACCGTATTTTGTTCTACTGGAATGTTAAAAAATGGATATCTGTTCCAAATTTATAAACATTCGCTATATTTTTGTTCTACTATTTTTACCTTTGGCCAAAATAAACAAATTCCATGTCAACGAAAACTCAGAGCATCGATCTGAAGCTCCCTTATAAGGTGAAAGATATGAGCCTCGCCGAATGGGGCCGTAAAGAGATTCGCCTCGCCGAAGCGGAAATGCCCGGTCTGATGGCCATCCGCGCAGAATATGGCCCGAAGCAGCCCCTGAAGGGCGCGCGCATCGCTGGCTGTCTGCATATGACCATCCAAACCGCCGTGCTGATCGAGACGCTCGTAGCCCTTGGCGCCGAAGTAAAATGGTCGTCCTGTAACATTTTCTCCACCCAGGACCAGGCCGCAGCCGCCATCGCCGCTGCCGGTATCGGCGTCTTTGCATGGAAAGGTCAGACCCTCGAAGACGCCGACTGGTGCATCGAGCAAACGCTCTTCTTCGGCAGCACCGACCGCCCGCTGAACATGATCCTCGACGACGGTGGCGATCTGACGAACATCGTTTTCGACAAATACCCCGAACTGGTGCAACATATCAAGGGTCTCAGCGAAGAGACCACCACGGGTGTTCACCGGCTTTACGAGCGGATGGAAAAGGGAACCCTCCCCATCCCCGCCTTCAACGTAAACGACTCCGTTACGAAATCCAAGTTCGACAACAAATACGGCTGTAAAGAATCCCTCGTGGACGCTATCCGCCGCGCCACCGACGTCATGATGGCCGGTAAGGTCGCCGTTGTAGGTAGCTATGGCGACGTAGGTAAAGGTTCCGCCGCTTCCCTCCAGGGTGCAGGCTGCCGCGTTATCGTCACCGAGATCGACCCCATCTGCGCCCTCCAGGCCGCTATGGACGGATTCGAAGTGAAGAAGATGGTTGACGCCGTGAAGGAAGCAGACATCGTCGTCACCGCCTCCGGTTGCCGCGACCTCATCACCGAAAAGCATTTCCGCCTGATGAAGGACAAGACCATCGTTTGTAACATCGGTCACTTCGATATCGAGATCGATATGGCGTGGCTTAACAAGAGCTATGGCAACACCAAGGATACCGTCAAGCCCCAGGTCGATGTTTACAATGTCGACGGCAAGGACATCATCATCCTGGCGGAAGGCCGTCTCGTCAACCTGGGCTGCGCCACCGGCCACCCCTCGTTCGTGATGAGCAACTCCTTCTCCAACCAGACCCTCGCGCAGATCGAACTGTGGACCAACCACAGCAAATACGAGAACAAGGTATATGTGCTGCCCAAGCTCCTCGATGAGAAGGTTGCCCGTCTCCACCTCGCGAAGATCGGCGTTCAGCTCGACGAACTCACCGACGCCCAGGCTGCCTATCTCGGCATCCCCAAGGCCGGTCCGTTCAAGCCCGAACACTACCGCTACTAAATAAAAAAAAAGACCGGCGCGATGCCGGTCTTTTTTTTACCCTGGATTCGAAATCATCCCTGTTCACCGCGCCAACCCCACCACTGCCCACAACGTCGCGCCGGCGACCAGCACCCAGACGATCACGCCCTGCAACAGCGGCTTCGCGCCGGTACTTTTCAGCACCTGCCGCGACAGGCCGCTCCCGATCAGGAAGAGGGTCAGCGTCAACCCGATATGCGCCGCCCCGACGACCACCCGGCTCAGCGCCGGCAGCGGCGCCCAGGTGTTCAGGAGGATGGCCACCACAAACAACCCGATAAACCAGGGGATACGGATCTTCGCGGTCTCCTGCTGCCGCGCACCGCCGTGCACACTACCGCCCGCTGCGCCGCGTGCACCGTCCCCCGCAGCACCGCGCGCACCGCGAAACCACAACGCCGCGCCGAGCGACACCGGAACGATCCATAACGCCCGCGCCAGCTTCACCGTCGTGGCGATCGACAACGCCTCCGGCCCATATCTCGCGGCCGCACCCACCACACTACTGGTGTCATGGATCGCGATCGCACTCCACAGCCCAAACTGCGCGGGACTCAGCCGCAGCCAATGGCCGACCACGGGGAACAGGAATAACGCCACCGAATTCAGGATAAAGACCACCCCCAGCGCCACCGACACCTGCCGCTCGCCGGCCCGGACCACCGGCGCCAACGCCGCAATCGCGCTCCCGCCGCAGATAGCCGTCCCACCCGAGATCAGCAGCGAGGTCTTCTTATCGATGTTCATCCACCAGCCCAGCAGCAAGCCGGAACCGAGCGTCCCGGCAATCGACGCCACCGAGAACAAAAAGCCCTCCCGGCCGGCCTTCAGCGCCGTCGCAGCATTGATGCCAAACCCAAGCCCCACCACCGACACCTGTAACAGGATATGCGTCGCCTTATGATTCAAATGTAAAAATGGATGCCCTACAAAAAGGGCGATCACCAGCCCCAGCACCAGGGCCATCGGCGCCGTCACCAGCGGCGTCAGACAAAACAACACCCCCACAGCAAAGACCACCTGCCGGATAAAGGCATGCCTGTCGCGAACTTTTATCGTATCCATAGTTTTCATTCTTGAGGATACAAAGTTCCGTCACCCGCACACCGAAAGGAAATCGCTTATGGTAATGAGTGATAACCTGAAGTTATAAGAAAAGCGGCCGGTTTTCCCGTATGTTTGTCCCGTTAAACTACAACCTGTATGGACAACCAAGCCACCATCCGCCGCCTCATCGAAGACTGGGCCGCCGCCGTTCGTCGGGGAGATCTCAACGCGATACTCGCCCATCATTCCGCCGATTTCGTCATGTACGACGTGCCGCCGCCCTTCCAGTCCATCGGTCTCGATGCCTACCGGAAAACCTGGGACGTGTTTTTCGCCAATACAAAACCGGGAGTATTCGACATCGATCACCTGGAGGTCGTCGCCGGTGAAGAGGTGGCTTTTTGTTTTGCGACAATGAAATGTTCCGACAAGAGCGGGTCTGCAGATTATATCCACCTCCCGTTCAGGCTTACGGTCGGACTGAAGAAGATAAACCAGCAATGGACGATCGTCCACGAGCACCATTCGATACCCGCCGAATAAGGCTATAAGCCGCCTTTTTGACCATAGTGCAGGGCAAACCGCATAAACAACTCGGGCAGCGCCTGCGTCTCCCCCTGCAGCCGCGCAAAATAGAAGTTCCGGCCGACCGACAGCCCCTTCACCTCCACGACGACAAATTCGTTGTTCTGCAGTTCTTTCTTTACTGCATACACCGAAACAAACGCCATACAGGGAGCATGCAGCAAATACGATTTGATCATCTCGGTACTGTTTAGCTGCATCTCCTTTTTCAGCTGCGACAACCGCAGCCCAACGCCCTTCAACGCATTCGCCAGCACCTCCAGCGACCCCGAACCCGGCTCCCGCAACAATAGGGGGATCTTCGTCAGCTCCTCCGGCCGGATACTCTGGCGCCGGGCAAGCGGATGCGCGGGGTTGCTCACCAGCACGATCTCGTCCTTCATAAATTCCGTATAGCGGATCGCCGAATTGCGGGAGTACCCTTCCACGACCCCCAGGTCGATCTCCTTCGCCTCGAGCGCCTGCTCGATCTGCTGGGTATTGCCGCTCATCAGGCTCACCTCCACCTCAGCATACCGGCGATGAAAATCGGCGAGTATCGGCGGGATGATATAGGGCGCCGTCGTCATACTCCCCCCGAGGATCAGCCTGCCGCTATGCCCCTGCGTCAGCGTGCTCATATCGAACTCGAGGTTGCGGTATACCGCAAACAGGGTCTCGGTATGTTCGAGCAGGCGTTTCCCCGCCGGCGCGAGCCGGATATGGGTGCCGTTGCGTTCGAATAGTTTTACCTTGAATTGCTGCTCCAGTTCATGGATATGTTTGGTCACAGCCGGCTGCGTGATGAAGAGTTCCTTCGCCGCTTTGGTGAAGTTGAGCCGCCTGGCTACCGTATGAAACACCTGTAAACGAAAATCGAAGATCATGGAAATACCGATGCTTTTAAGGCCGTAATATACTGCGCACGTTTCGCACTCATTGATCCGTCAGGCATCTTTTTCAACGGCATCCCCTGGTAAACGCTCCTGTGCACCTCCCCACCGGTGGTGCATTCCACCGTTTCCACCTTCACCAGCTCTTTTGGTATCCGCCCGCCAAACCAATGCGGGTCATCCCGTTGCCCCCAGGTGACCAGGGCATAGAATGCTCCCGGGTAATAAGATTGTCCCTTGCGGGCTGCCTTCAGGGCGAGGTCGTTGCCATATAGTGTCGACATCGTTGGTCCCCGTGTATCCACCATCGTCGTGATCACCTTCCCCATCAACGGGTGCCTGTCGACGCTGTCCGGCAGAAAGGCCGCCTGGTCATACAGCGAAAGCGTATCGGCCAGCGGAATCGTGAACGTATGGTCGAAGGCCGCCACGGGACGATGACAGTTCACGCATTCCTCCGCAAACGACGCATCTTTTCCATACGGTTTCATCGCCAGGCCACCGACCCAGCGCGCAAAACCCCAGCCAAACGTGGAGGCATATTTCCGGCCGTCCCTGATCATAAACTCCACCTGCTTGTACGCCCCGGCATAAATGGCGCCCGAGGAGTCCGGCAGCTGGTCCCAGGCCACCTTGGCAAAGACGGCTCCATCGGGCCAGGGATTTGTGTGGCCTTCCCGGATCGCTTTTATCGTTATGTCGTTGCCCAGGATGAGGCGGAGGGTGCCGTTGTCAAAGCGTTCGGTAGTCGATACGGCCTTCCAGGTGGGAAAGCCCGCCAGCGGCCCATAGGCAACTCCGTTATATTCGTCCCTGATGGCGACATTGGTTGCAAGGTTCGTCGCGTCGTTTGCCGCGTTCCAACTCGTGTATTGCTCCGCCTGCGCCCGCTCCCGCCCCGTATCGGGCTTCGCATGATACCCGATGGCCGAAGCATACTCCTTTAGCACGCCGATCGCGGCTTGATCGATTGTCGCGCCGTGATGCAATAGTGCATACTGCGACAGCGGCATCGCTTGCTGTTCCACCTGCATGATGCATTCGAAAAGCTTCGCCGCCTGCACGCCTTTTGGCAAGCTGCCAAAGTTGGAAAAGTTCAACACCCGGCGTCCCGCCCTGACATCGCGGACGACCAGCCAATAGGCCGGAGCGGGTTGATCGAACCAGGCCAGCCGCGTTTCATTGGAATGACAATCATAGCAGGCGCGGCGGAGAATGGCTTTCACGGGCGGCGGCGCCTCGAGATCCGCGGTGACCGGCGGATTATCCAGCGGCGGCCGGATAAACTGTATCGCGACAAAAAGAAGAAAGCAAATGAGTAAGAGGACGCGAACCGTTCTCCATACCGGACGGGCTGGTATCATGTGTTACATTCTATTTACGTAGTACCTCCGGATTGAACACCGACGGCGGCTTCCCCGCCTGCGGTCCAAGCCCCAGCGCCGCGATCAGGTTATCCGCCGCCAGGCTCGCCAATCCATGCTGCGCCTCGGCCGTCCCGCCGGCAATATGCGGGGTGAGCACGGCATTCGACAACCCCATCAGCCCGGGATATACCGCCGGCTCGCCTTCGAAGACATCCAATCCCGCGGCCGCGATCCGGTTCTCCTGCAGCGCTGCCGCCAACGCAGGCTCGTCGATAAGTCCGCCGCGGGCAATATTGAACAACATCGCCGAACCGCGCATTAGCTGCAGTTCCCGGGCGCCGATGAGATGATAGTTCTCCGGCGTATAGGGCATCGCGAGGACCACAAAGTCCGCCTCGCGCAACAGTTCGTCCTTGCCCCGGTATTCCGCCCGGCATTCCGCCTCGATCGCGGGGTCCACGCGCCGCCGGTTATGATAGAGCACCTTCATCCGAAATCCGATCGCCCGCCGGGCAATGGCCTGGCCGATGCGCCCCATGCCCACGATGCCAAGAGTCCTGTCGCAAAGATTTGCGCCGAACCACCGGCTGCCGGCATTGCTCTTCCACTGTCCCTGCTCCACCCAATGCGCAGCCTCCACCAGCTTGCGCGCCGTAGCGATCATCAGCCCCCAGGTGAAATCCGCCACCGTCTCGTCCGCGGGACCGGGGGAGTTGGTGCCGATGATCCCGGCTCTCGTCAGCGAAGCCACATCCACATTGTTATATCCCGCCGCCGACACACAGATGGCCTTCAGCCGCGGCAATCCCTTCACCACCGTGTCATCGATCTTCTCACCGCCGGCAACGATGGCCCCGTCCATCTCCTGCAGGGCCGCGTGCAACTGTTGGCTCGTGTAGCGCGGACCTTCGTTGATCGTCACATCAAAATATTCGCGTAGTCTGTCCACCACATCCGGGAACAGCGGCCGGGTAATGAGGATTTTTTGCTTCATAACGGCTAACAGTGTTTTTCGGTAAAGGTTTAAAGGTATGTTAAACGCCGGGCCCGGCAACACAACCCCTTACTAATTAATCCCGAAGGCTTTAGCATTTCCTTAGTAAACGGGCAGCCCCTGCCCGGGTCTATGATATAGACAGTAAATACTCTAAAACTGACAAGTATGAAATACCTAATTAGTCTGGTCCTGCTGATTGCCGTCGTGCTCAACGGTCTCACCGGTTACCATTTTTTTACGCACACCAATTATAATATGAGCAGCCTGATGGTCCTCGCTTCCTATCTGTCCATCGTCATGAGCATCTATGTGCTCACGGTGAGCAAACGGAAACCCGTCATGTAGTAACATTAATTTAAAGCGACCCGGCCACCGATGGTGGCTGGGTCGCTTTTTTTTATTACTTTGTACCTCCCTCAACCAACCTGCGCTTACCAAAACCTATATTATGAAACGATCCGTCTTCCGATGGTTCAGGGATATCTCTATTGCCAAAAAGCTCTATTTCACGGTCGGCATCATGGCCCTGCTCATCGCCATCGAACTGGTAGTGCTCTTCTTCTCCATCAACACCCTGTCATCTGTTCGCGCCTATGTGGGCGGCGAAGGCCTCTGGTCCAAGGCCCAGAAGGACGGCCTCTATCAGATGCTCAAATATGCCCGCACGCATGACGAGGCGGATTACGAAAAATTCCAGGAATACCTGAAGGTCAACATGGGCGATCATAAAGCCCGGCTCGAACTGAGTAAACCCGATCCCAACCTCGACACCGTTCGCCAGGGGTTCGAAGAAGGCCGTAACCACCCCGAAGACGTCGACGGAATGATCAAACTCTTCCGCCGGTTCCATAGCAACTCTTATATCCATCGCGCCATCGTCGCCTGGACAAAAGCCGACGAGACCATCCTCGATTTCGTCGCCCTCGGCCGCCGCCTGCACGAAGAGATCAACTCCCCCATCCACTCCCCCGGGGGTATCGACGCGCTCCTCAACCAGATCGACCCGCTCAACGACCGCCTCACTCCACAGGAAGATGAGTTCTCCTACGCCCTCGGCGAAGGCTCCCGCTGGCTGGAAGGGGTGGTGCTGCGGCTGCTGTTCATCGTTGCCCTCACCGTCGAATGCACCGGCCTCATCCTGGCCATCACCGTCAGCCGCGGCATCCAGAAAGGGCTGACCGAGATCCTCCTCGCCTCCCGCGCCGTAAAAGAAGGGAACTATGGCCGCAAGGCCCGGGCCTATTCCGCCGACGAGATCGGCACCCTGGCCAACAATTTCAACTCGATGGCCGATGAATTGTATAAACTCGAACAGGAAAACCAGGAAGTCTACAGCAGCCTCGAAAGAAAGGTCCGCCAGCGAACCCAGGAACTTGAGAGCACCAACCAGGAACTGGAACAGTTTGCCTATGTCGCCTCACACGATCTCCAGGAGCCGCTTCGCACCATCTCGGGTTTTGTCGACCTGCTAAAGAAAGAATACCGGGAGAAACTGGATGGCAACGGGCATATCTATCTCAACTACCTCTCACAGGCTTCCGATCGGATGAAGACCCTCATAAAAGACCTGCTCGATTATTCCCGTATCGGCCGCGAGAAAAAAGCCATGCCCGTCAACTGCAACAACCTGCTCGACGAGGTCATCGCCGATTTGGGTAAGTCCATCCGCGAATCCGGCGCCCGCATCAGCACCGGTCATCTCCCCGTCCTCAACGCCTACCCCACCGAATTAAAACTGCTCTTCCAGAACCTCGTCGCCAACTCCATCAAATTCCGCCACCCCGAACGGGCTCCCGAAATAATAGTGTCGGCCGCCCAGGAAGGCGGGAAATGGCAATTCGCCGTCAGCGACAACGGCATCGGCATCGAACGGCAGTTTCTCGAGAGGATCTTTATCATCTTCCAGCGGCTGCATAGCCGGACGCAGTACGAGGGCTCCGGCATCGGCCTGGCACATTGCAAAAAGATCGTGGAATTGCATCAGGGGCATATCTGGGCGGAAGCCTCGCCGGGACAGGGTTCGCGCTTCTTTTTCACCATCAACAAAGACCTCTAGCGCGCCCCATACTGCCCGGAACTTATTCAGCGAAGGCCCCGCCGTTGCCGCAGCCCGCGGGCCTGGACCCGCCTAGCGTTTGGGCTTCATCGTATCGGTGATCGGCCGCGTCCGGTCTTTTTCATAATTGGTGTCGGCCAGTGAAGGATTGTTGGCGCTGTTGTTATCCGGCGCCGGCCCCGTCGGCGAAACCGAATCCGCCGCCATCTTCTTCGGCGACGCATCCCCGCCGCCGCACCCGGCAAAGGCCATACCCGCTATCACGAGCAGGGCCGGCAAGTACATCAGAAGGCTTCGTTTCATAACCGTGTTTTCATCCAGTGGCAAAAAAACCATGCCACCCGCCACCCCGCGACCGGCCTTCAAAAACCAACGCCTTTAAAAAAGAGTTATTTTTGCAAAAAGGAAGAACCATCCATGGATTTCATCGACTACTATAAAATTCTCGGAGTGAACAAGAGCGCCACCCAGGACGAGATCCGCAAGGCCTATCGCAAGCTGGCCCGCAAACACCATCCCGACCTGAATCCCAACGACAAGGAAGCAAACAAGAAATTCCAGCAGGTAAACGAGGCCAATGAGGTCCTCAGCGACCCTGAAAAAAGAAAAAAATACGACCAGTACGGCAAGGACTGGCAACATGCCGAGGCCTTTGAAAAAGCGCGGCAGGAAGCCGGCAGCCGCGGCGGCGGCGGTCAGGGCGCAGGCGGATTCGGTGGCGACAACCCCTTTGGAAGCGGCACCTTCCACTCCGAAGACTTCGAACCCGGCGACGGCGGGGAATTCTCCGACTTCTTCGAATCCCTCTTCGGCGGCGCGGGCCGGCGCAGCCAGGGTGGCAACGCAAAATTCCGCGGCCAGGACTTTCAGGCCGAACTGCAGATCAGCCTTGCGGAAGCCGCCGCCACCCATCAGCGGGTACTCGCCGTCAACGGCAAGAACATCCGGATCACCATCCCTGCCGGCGTAGCCAACGGCCAGGTCATCAAGCTCAAAGGACACGGCGCTCCCGGAGCCAACGGCGGCCCCGACGGCGATCTCTATATCACCTTCAGCATCACCGAAGACCCGCGCTGGACAAGAGATGGCAACGACCTCCACGCGAAAGCCCCACTCGATCTCTATACGGCTGTCCTTGGGGGTGAGATCACCGTCGATACCCTCACCGGGAAGGTCAAACTGAAGATAAAACCGGAAACGCCCAACGCCACGACCGTAAGACTGAAAGGAAAGGGATTCCCGGTCTATAAAAAGGATGGCCAATCGGGCGACCTCTACGTCAGCCTCGAACTAATCCTCCCCACCCGCCTCAGCGAAAAGGAAAAAGAGCTTTTCCGGCAACTAAAAGACCTGCGTCAATAAAACCATAACAGCAAAAACCCATTCGTATGTCATCCGAAGACCTCATACCGGCAGGCGAATTCTGCACCTTTCACCACGTCGAACTCGCCTTTCTTCAGAACCTCCACGACTCGGGACTCATCGTCCTGACGATCCGCAACGGCGCCGTCTGGCTCGAGACGGAACAGCTCCCGGTGATCGAGAAGTTTGCCCGCTGGCATTATGAATTATCCATCAACCCCGAAGGCATCGAAGCGCTTTCCCATGTCCTCGGCCGGGTCGAACAACTGCTGGCCGAGAACAACCGCCTGCGCAGCCGCCTTCGCCGGTATGAAGGCCCGCCCGGTGGCACAACTCTTGAGTACGAGCAGTAAACGCCGCTCATGTATACCTCCATCGTCAGCAGTCAGGACCAGGCATTGGCACATCTCTTCTTCCATTGCTGCCTCGAAGACGAGAACTTCACACAGGCGGAAATGGACGATCTCTCGGTCAAACTGGTTACCCTCGATCTCAACACGAGGATAAACGTCAAGGAACAACTGGTAATCTACCGCTCCTATCGCCAGGACATCCCTGACGAACAGCTGTACATCCGTCATCTCCTCACATTGATAAAACCCGTCAACGACCTCGCCCTCTACTCCTGGTGCGTCGAACTCTGCATCGACGACCCCGCCTTCGACGCGCGGGAAGAAGCCCTGCTCCATAAGATCGCCGTCGAACTCCGGCTGGACAACATCGACGCGACCGTTATCCGCAATTGCGTTGCCCAACGAAAAGCGGTCGAACTGAAAAAGATCTTCTGAGGAATAAATTTCCCGCCACGGCCACCTGCAACCCCTCCCGCCCGCCTATTTCGCCTGGCATGATTTTGTTGTTTTTACTCAAAACAGCGGTTATGCAAAATACAAGAGATACGATAGAAGTACTGAATGATCTCATCCAGATAAATAACGATCGGATCATCGGCTACGAAAAAGCTATCCGTGATACAAAACCGGAGGACAGCGACCTGAAAATCCTCTTCGCCTCGATGGTCGCCGAAAGCCACCGGATGAAAATAGCCCTTGCCACGGAGGTCCAGACACTCGGGGCCGAGATCGAACAAGGCACCACCACATCGGGGAAAATATACCGGGCCTGGATGGAAGTGAAGGCTGTCTTCAGCGGTCACAACCGTCATACTATCCTGGCTAATTGTGAAGCCGTCGAGGACGCCGCCCAACGGGCATACCTGACGGCCATGAAACATGATTTGCCTGCCTTTATCCACGACCTGCTCAACCGGCAGCAGGATACACTGCAAGCCTCGCACGAGGAGGTCCGGTCGCTGAGAGATCAATACGCTTAGGGTGCAGACCCGTGCCCTGACCTATCCGACCCTGACGACTGTCGCACCCGTGAACACTGACGCACCCGTGATCACTGTCGTATAATAGCGCGGTTAAGACTGCGCTATTATTATTTTGCGCCTACCATCTTGCGCCTACCATCTTGCGCGTATTATTTTGCCCGCCGCTTCATCCCCGCTTTGCAACGCCGCTTCCACCGTTCCCGGCGCCTCCTCACCTTCATAAAAGGCCTCCCCGCAAAAAAAGATCGTATCGGCAATACCCTTGCCCAACAAGGCCCGGCTTTCCGCCGCCTCCACGGTCTCAAAGCTGTAGCCGCCCCGGACAAACGGCGCACCTGCCCAGTCCAGCATCAGCGAAGCGACGAGCTGCTTACGCAGCCATTCCACTTCGACCAAAAAGATCCCCGCCAGACTCTCCGGACAACTGTCCAGCCTCGCCGCTTCCCCCAGCTGTTGCCACCGCTTCATGGCCTCGCCCGCCAGCCATCCCGTAAGGACCCGGCTATCCTCATCCACCTGCGTCCACCAGGTGGGGACGGGCTGATCGCTGAGGATAAAGAGCGTCTGGTCCCTGGGCTTCTTTTCTAGCCAGAAAGGATGGGTAAACTCCAGTAGGATCTTGACCACGGACCCATAGCCCAGCCGCTTGACCGCCGCTTCCATTTCCGGCAGCACGGGATGAAAATGCAATCCCCCCGTTTCCAGCACCCCAAGCGAAACCGATACGACAAGCCGGCCGGCTTCAAAGACCCGGCCCCCGGCTGTTGTCACGGCTACCCGGCCCTTTTCCCAGGAGATATCGGTCACCGGGGAGGAATAATGGAGTTCGGCTCCCATCCGGCGGCATTCCGCTACCAGGAAATCGATCATGGGGCGGTATCCCCCCACTGGCCGCCATTCCACCTCGTCTTCCTCAGCCGACCACTCCCTGTATAGCGCCCGGGTGCTCGCCCGATGCAGATCGGCCAGATCATAGCCTTCCGCAAACCGCCGGACGGATTCCCGCAGCTGGCTCCAGCGCTCGCCGGGAAAATGCCGCACCAGGAAGGCCGCGATCGGGATGTCGTCCGTCAATTCCGCCATGGCCGCCATCAGCATCCCCCAATCCGCCCCTGCTTCCCCTTCCTCCCCGCTGTCCCAGGCCGAGCCCTTCGTCCGCCGGACCATCAACGCCTTCACCGGCTGCAAACCGGTACCCGACTCCCGGGCCAGCCGAAGGCTGAACGGCAAGGATCCATGGATGAACTCCGCTCCACCCTCAACGGGCGCCGAAAAGCCCTTGGGCGTCAAACGAAGGATCCGGCCCCCCGGTTCCGCCGCCGCCTCCAGCAGGATGACCCGGTGACCCGCTTCGGCCAGTCGACGCCCTGCCTGCAGTCCCGCGGCCCCCGCTCCAATGATGATGATCGATGTAGCCATAGTAAAAAAGGATATGCAAAGAAAAGCCCTCAAAATAGATAATGGGGACAACTATTTCTCAAAATTCACCTTCTGCGGCGAGGGTTTTTTACTATTTTTGTAGTCGTCCGCCTATCCCCATCGTAAAAAAATTCACTATTCTTTAAGAGACCTGCCCCGACCTTAGCATGAGAATTGTTAATACAAATTCAAAGGGAGCCTTATGCAAATACAATTCATTCGAAACATTCAATTCACCAAACTGGTTAAAGCCGACGGCCGGCTGCGGGAATTCAACTTCCGCAAATCGAACGGGCTGCAGGAAGGGCTATTCACCGTTGACGTAAGTGACGATCGTGGCAACCGTATCGTTCTGAGAATGCAACGTGAAGATGGCGTCTGGAAGATCATCAAGCAACAACTGCCGGCCTGGATCTGGGAGAACGAGGCCGTTTTTCATAATCTCATCGAGGAAGAATTGGGCGCTGCGGGAATGGTAAAATAGCAGCGGCTGCCCTTACCCCACTCACTCTCCACAAAGAACCTCCCTTTGTTTGCCAGCGCAAACTCATGACAGAGCAGGATACCCAGACCGGTCCCTTTCTCTTTAGCTGTTCCATAACTGGTAAAACTTTCTTTCCGCCGGATCCTATCCAGCGCATCCGCCCGCATTCCGATCCCATTATCCGTCACGACGATCTCGATCTCCGCCGACTTCCGGCAACCGTTGACCGTCACGACGCCTCCGCTGCTGCTGAATTTAATGGCATTGCTCACGAGATTACGGATCACCACCTGCATCATATCCTTATCGGCGAAGCCCACCAGCATCGGCGCCATCTCCATCCGCAAAAACACATTCTTCTCTTTGGCCTGCTGCGCAAAAAGCCCGAACACATCCTGCACCACCTCGTTCAGCTCCAGCAGCACCGGCACGATCACCGCCCCGTTGAGCTGACTGCTTGCCCAAAACAACAGGTTGCCCACCAGCTCGGAAGAATGATCCACGTTATCCCTGAGCTCGCTCATCATCGTGTTTATCTCCTGTTCGGACAGCCGTTTTTCCTTGAGAAGATCGAGCAGTCCCTTCAGGGAATTCAACGGTCCCCGCAGATCGTGCGCGACGATGGTAAACAGCTTATCCTTTTGCTGGTTGCTCAGCAGGAGCTGAACGGCCTGTTCCTCGATCTTCTCATTCTTCTCCAGCAGCAACAGATTCATCTTTTTGTTTACAGCCTGCCCTCTCAGCAGAATAAACCCCACCAGGCAAAGAACGGCCAGGATCGCCACGATCCCCCACACCACCAACTCCGCCCTGCGCAGCTTCGCCTCGTAGGCGGCATCCTTCGCTGCCTGCGCCTCGCGGAGCCGCATAGTTTGTTTCTCATAGTCATATTGGGCGGTTCGCGCGACGATCTGCTGGCGGGACTGATCGTTGAACAAACTGTCGGAATAATCCTTGTAGACCTTGAAATAGCGCAATGAATTGCGATAATCCCCCTTGGCCTCATAGATATCGGCCAGTACCCGGGCCGACACCTGCAGCTCGGGCTTGCGCCGGATCGTGCTCGCGACCTGAAACGCTTCATTGGCGTACCGCAACGCCCGGGGATAATCCTTCAGCTGGAGGTACACCTGCGAGACCAGGCTCTTGGTGGCCGTCATCCCCAGTAATTCGTTCCGGTGCTGGTAAAAGCTCAGCGACTCGAGATAGTGGCTAAGCGCCCCAGTATAATCGCCCCTGGCCGCCAGGATCCGGCCGACGTCATTGTTATAAGTGGCTACATTGATCTCGTCTCCCGCGCCGCGCGCGCCCTTGACCGCGCTTTCCGCATACTGCAGCGCCTCGTCATATTTACCCGCCCGCAGCGCGATGTCAGCCAGGTCGTTGGCAATGTACGCCGCCTGCACCGTATCGCCGCCCCGCCGGTAGATCTCGCGCACCTTCTTCATCAGCAATTGCGCCTTGTCGTATTCTTCCTGTTGTTTGTAAAAGAGGGCAAAATTCACATTCACCTTGGCTATCAGTGAACTGTTACCGATCTGTTCGGCGATGTCCAGCGAATGCTGGTAGGAGGTGAGCATGTTTACATAGTCCCCGATCATCTCATAGGTATTCCCAAGCATCCGCCAGCTTTCCGCCTCGCCCTTGCGATACCCCATCTTCTGCGCCGCTGTCTGGGCGGCCCGGCCATACCGAAAGGCGCTGTCGGCGCTGATCCCGTAATAGGCATGCGCCAACCGGTTCAGGGAATCCACCTGCACGGTCCCAACTGTCTTCTGCGCCCGCGCGTCGCCGCAAAAGCCTATAAAAAAAGCCATTAACCAGGTTGCAATGCAATAAAATTTCATTGTCGGCGTACTCTTTAGAGTCAGGGGGCCCTAATAAAAATCCGGGCACTTACGAACCAAGTCGTAAGTCAAATTGTTATTTTCTTTTGAGGGATTCAGCGTCGTCGGTAGTACACTCTGGACGTAAGGGAAAGCTGCAAGGCAAACTTAATAAAAAAAACCGATCAGACACTATTCACACGCTGTTAATAAGAATTACGAGGAAAAAAGGACTGTCAGGGTTATATTTGGTAGAAGAGCAAAAGCTCCCCCCAATACCCGGACAGTACCTCGACCGGACAGGATCCGGCAGCAAATAATCCCGGATCGGACGGAGTTCGATCAAAATAATCCGATTTCAGAATCTAAAAAGAATTGAATTGACTGAGACAATTATCAACCTGGAAACCGTTAACCCCATTGAATTTTTCGGCGTAAATAACGGCAAATTGGACATCCTGAAGAAAAAGTTTCCCCTATTGAAAATCCTGTCACGCGGTAAGCAAATAAAATTGAGCGGGTCGCCGGAGCAAGTGGAGATAGCCAAGGAAAAAATCGATTTGTTGGTGCAATACCTGGAACGAAACGGACATGTTAGCGAGAATTATTTCGAGCAGATACTGGGCGGTGACGATGCCGAGACGGTAGATCATTTTGTCGACCGGCATCCCAACGATATCCTTGTATTTGGTCCGAATGGCAAGACCGTTCGCGCCCGGACGATCAACCAGAAAAGGATGGTCGGCGCCGGAGAGAAGAACGACATCGTCTTCGCCATCGGTCCTGCCGGTACCGGTAAGACCTACACTGCGGTAGCGCTCGCCGTGAGGGCCCTCAAGAACAAGATGGTCAAGAAGATCATCCTCACCCGTCCTGCCGTGGAAGCCGGCGAAAGCCTCGGTTTCCTCCCCGGTGATCTCAAAGAGAAGATCGATCCCTATCTGCGGCCCCTCTATGATGCCCTGGATGACATGATCCCCGCCGACAAACTCGGCTACTACATGAGCACCCGCACCATCGAGATCGCCCCGCTCGCCTATATGCGCGGCCGGACGCTGGACAACGCCTTTATCATCCTCGATGAGGCGCAAAACGCCACCGACCTGCAATTGAAGATGTTCCTCACCCGCATCGGCGCCAACGCAAAGGCCATCATCACGGGCGACCTTACCCAGATCGATCTGCCGAAGAATCAGAAAAGCGGTCTGGCCAAAGCCCTCTATATCCTCAAGGGGATCGACGGCATCGCCCATATCGAACTCGACGAAGAAGACGTCGTCCGTCACCGTCTCGTAAAAGCCATCATCAAGGCCTACGAGAAAGACAAAAAAGAAGAAGAAACCCGATAGAAAAACCAAAATAGTCGAAGGGCCCGCCGTCAGGCGGGTTTTTTCTTTACCTTTATCCTCATGATGAAAAAAATCCTGCTCCCCGCCGCGGTCCTCCTGTTCGTCGCCTGCAATAGCGACAAATCCTACAAGAAAGCCGAAGATGCACAGGACGCCGGCCGCGAATTCATCCGCGCCTCACTCGATGGCAACTACGAAAAAGCCTCTTTCTACCTCTACACCGACTCCACCAACAAAATGATGTTCGCCAAGTGGAAAAAAGACTACGATCGCATGTCCGGTGACGATCAGCAAAAATACCGCGATGCCAGTATTCTTCCCCTCGACATCCACCCGCTGAACGATTCCGTCACCAGCTATACCTATGCCAATTCCTATAAGAAAGACACCACCACCATCCACGTCGTCCGCATCAAGGGCGAATGGCTGGTCGATCTCAAAGAGATCCTCAATGGCCGTCATCATTAGACGCCAACCCGCGTTGGACGCCAACTAGCGCCAGACGCCAGCCCGCGATCGCTGCCAAATGAAATTTCACGCATCACCCTGCATTGCCTAAATTTGAGCAACATAAAAACTATGATGACAGTCTCACATCCCTGGCACGGCGTGCCAGTTGGAAAAAACGCCCCCCGGGTCGTCAACGCGATCATCGAGATCCCCCAGGGCTCCCGCTGCAAATACGAGATCGATAAGGATTCCGGCCTGCTGAAACTGGACAGGGTCATCTATTCCTCTTTCTACTATCCCGTTAACTACGGCTTTATCCCGCAGACCTATGGCGACGACAAGGACCCCCTCGACATCCTCGTCATCACCTCCCTACCCGTTCAGGCGCTGTGCCTGATGGAAGCAAAGGTGATGGGCGTCATGCAGATGGTCGACAGCGGTGATGCCGATGACAAGATCATCGCCGTCGCGGCGAATGACCCCGGCGTCAATCACTACAGCAACCTCGAAGAACTGCCGAAACATTTCTTTGAAGAACTGCGCCATTTCTTTGAAGAATACAAGAAGCTGGAAAACAAAACCGTGGTCGTGGAGGAGTTTGGGGATAAGTCAACCGCCCTCAAGGTCGTCGAAGACGCGGTAAAGCTCTACGACGATATGTTCCGGAATAAATAGGGGTTTCGGGTGCGGGCCGGCGCCCAAAACCCGGCGCAGTGCGGCCACACAAAACGATTGCTTATGTCTGTTCAAACGATTGCTCTGCTGGTACTGGTGGGCCTGCTTGCGGGCATGCTAAGCGGCCTCGTGGGCCTCGGCGGCGGCGTCATCATCGTCCCCGCCCTTGTCTTCGTACTCGGATTCAGCCAACACCAGGCCCAGGGAACCTCCCTCGGCATCCTGCTGCTGCCCGCCGGGATCTTCGCGGTGCTGAACTACTATAAGAGGGGCTATATCGATATGAAAGTAGTGCTGCTGCTGTTTGTCGGGTTCCTCGTCGGCGGCTTCCTGGGAAGCAAACTGTCCCTTAGTCTTTCCGAGACGATGCTGAAGAAAGTATTTGCCATCGCTCTGCTGCTCATCGCCGCCAAAGTCCTGTTCTTCGATAAGTGACAAACGCCGTTGGCTACTTGTCAGCCGGCGCCAATAGTCGCCGAAGCGTCCGGAGATGATGCGTCCGCTGATGGTCCTCCGAGCGTACGATCCCCATATTATCGATCTTGTCGATCCGCACCTTCCCCGAAGCATGGATGATCTCCTGCGGATTCAAGAGGATGCCCACATGCGTGATCCGCCCCTCTTCATTGTCAAAAAAGGCCAGATCCCCCGTCTTCGTCTCTTCCAGGAAACCAACGCCCTCGCCCTGCGTGGCCTGCTGATAGGCGTCCCGCAGCACCGACACACCGAGGAACTTATACACGGTCTGCACGAACCCGCTGCAATCAAAACCAAAAACGGATTTCCCACCCCAGAGATAGGGGATGTTCAGGAATTTATAGGTCAGCTGGCGGATCGCTTTCACATCCAGCGCCGCACTGGCCGGGTCCCAGGTCTTGCCCTTGTAGTGGACCTGATTCTTCCGCCAATGCGCCCGGCCATTCTTCATCGCCGTCAGATGGCTGCCCATCGGCACCATCATCGGATGCCCGTTATATTCCAGCGCGGTCACCCACTCCGGCGTCAGCGGAGTGCCCCCCGTCTCATATTCATTCTCGTCTATCTCCGTCAAATGCGTGGAAGTACACCATCCTTCATAGCCATCATACCGCATCCGAACCCGGCTCCATTCTTTGCCCTGCTCGAGCACCTCGCAACACTCGCCAAAGATCAGCTGACTAACCATTTCTGTCCGGTGGGAAGGTTCGGCCCTCAACGGGCTCACAGGAACGCAACAAATTGCTCTGATCATACGGTAAATTAGAAAATTGCGATTAAAAATTGGCAAAAAATAATTTTTAACCGCAATCCGGCTAATGTCTGCCTGCCGGGCTTAACAGCCGCCAGGCGAATTGGACTCCGTCCAATTAAATAAGTCTGCGCCGTTGGCAAAATTTTATGCAATTTTGGACGTTTTGCATCTTAGTAATACCGTGAAGAAAGACCCTTTCCACCATATGACCGACCAGGAGTTGCTGGCCCGTTTTTATGAGGACCACAACAACGAATGGCTGGGCTCCCTCCTCCAACGATACACCTTACTTCTTCTCGGGGTATGCATGAAGTACGTCCGGGAGGAAGAAGAAGCCCGCGATTGTGTACAACAGATATTCGTAAAGGTCATTACCGAACTGGCCAAATACCGGGTCGAATATTTCAAATCCTGGATCTACACCATCGCCCGAAACCACTGCCTGATGAAACTGCGCGACCAGCACGGCCGGTCCGCCGAACTCACCGACTCCCTTCTGGCCGCCTGGGACGAGGAACCCGGCAAAAACCTGCACTGGGAGAAAGAACAGCTGCTGCTTTGGATGGACCAGGCCCTGGAAGAATTGGGAAAAGAGCAAAAACTCTGCGTAATTTTGTTCTATCTGGAAAAAAAGAGCTACCAGGAAATAGCCGACCAGACCCGATTTTCGTTAATGCAGGTAAAAAGTTATATCCAAAACGGTAAACGAAACCTAAAAATAGCGATCGAAAAAAAGGCCCGGGAGGGCGCTCAGCGATGAACAAGGACCTGCTCAACATATTAGCCAACAGCAACAAGGACATCGACAACCAGCAGTTGATGGACTATCTCAGCGGCAAGCTTACGGGCGAAGAGCTGCATGAGGTGGAGCGGGCCCTGGCCGAGAGCGAATTCCTCGACGACGCCGTCGAAGGCCTCCAGCAGATCGGCAACAAAAAGAACATGCAGGCCTATGTCGACGAGCTCAACGCGGCCATGCAAAAAACGCTGGAGAAAAAGAAACAACGCCGCCTCAAACGCCGCCTCAAGGAAGACCCCTGGGGGCTCCTCGCCGTCATCCTCGTCATCGCCCTCTGCATCCTCGGCTATATCGTCGTCCGCAAGCTCCAGCAAAAATAAAACGCCGCCGGTCAACCCAACGAACGCGTTGCCCCGCAAAAATAAAACGCCGCTGCAAAAAGCAGCGGCGCGGTATTGTCAGGTAGATGATGCCTTAGATAAGGATCGCAATCAGCAGGACGACCCATACGCCCCAGCCGATCCACGCCCACTTCACGCGGTTGTGTTTCTTCTCATCATTGATCAGATACGCGATCAGCACCCCGATCAGCCCCAGCAATAAGCCAAGGAAGAAACCACCGGCATGAAAACCGGTCTCGCCGCTGCCATCTTTTGCAGCCAGCATCGCCAGTTTCTTGTTGTTGATCGTGCCATCCGCATTGATCGAATGACGCAATTTCTTTTGCGCCAACTTGAATTCGAGCCGGTTGAGCAGGCCCATCTTCTTGCCAGTCATCTTTTCCAGATCGGCCACCTTCATCGTGGAAAGTTCCTGCAGGTTGATCGTCTTACCGGAATTGCCCAGCGGAACATTGATCTCCGTGGCCTTCAACTGCGCAGGCGCCGCAGCCGTCACACCGGGCGTAGCCATCGGCGCAGGGGCGACAATCTCCCTCGGAGCGGGGTTGGTGGCGGAAGCAGTGGGGAGGACAGAAGAAGAAGCAGAACAAAAAGAAATGGCCATTACGGTGGCCAGCGACAGCGTTAAAAGTCTTTTCATAAACGTGAGGCTTGGGTTTAAGTGAATTACATATTGGATAACGGTACCCAATATACTCAAATTTTGTCGCCATCCAAATCCTGTAACGCATTGACGCAGAATTTTAATGGAACCTTCATTTTCTCCGCGCGCGCATTTCCTTTTTTTGCCGGCTTTTCGCCAAATTGTCTATATTCGACTTATTATTAATTGCTTATATGAACTTCAAAAAGAGTGTTCTCGTCCTGGTCCTGGCCCTCGGTCTCCAGTCCGTCTTTTCCCAACGCATCAGTTACATCGTTTCTTTTCCCAACCTTGCACACCATGAAGCCCAGGTGGAAATGGTTGTAAGCGACCTTAACGGCCGCACCGCCGTTTTTCGCATGAGCCGGTCCTCGCCCGGCCGCTATGCCACCCATGAATTCGGCAAGAATATCTACGACCTGAAGGCCACCGATCAAAACGGCAAAGCCCTCACCGTCAACCGTACAGACGGTGATGTCTATGAGGTCAGCCGCTACAATGGTTACATCCGCCTCCAGTATACGCTTTATGGCAACTATGCCGACGGCACCTATGTCGGCCTCGATCCGACCAATGTTCATTTCAACATGCCCGGCGCGTTTCTCTGGCTCAAAGGCGCAGACAACACGCCGATCACCATCCATTTCAATGTTCCGCCAGAGTGGCATTGGACCGTGGCGACCCAACTCCAGCCCACGGGCGACAGCCTCACTTTCCTCGCCCGCAACTTCCAGTATTTTATGGACTGCCCAACGAAGATCGGTCCGCTGCGCTACCGCGGATGGGAGGTGAAGAACCCCGATGGTAAGGCCTACAAGTTCCGCATCGCTCTCGACGGCGGTGGCGACGACACCACGTTCACGGCGTTTAGCGAAAAAGTGCAAAAGGTCGTCCGTCAGGCCCAGGCCGTCTTTGGCGAAACACCCGCCTACGACTACGGCACCTATACCTTTCTGGCCAGCATCAACCCCTACGTACACGGCGACGGCATGGAACACCGCAACTCGACCATGATCAGCGTCCCGATCGCCTTTCACGGGGACGATCGCCTTCTCGACGTCTTCGCCCACGAATTCTTTCACTGCTGGAATGTCAAGCGTATCCGGCCCAAGACCCTCGAACCCTTCAACTTCGAGAAGAGCGATATGAGCTACGAACTCTGGTTCGCCGAAGGCTTCACCCAGTATTACGGTGACCTGCTGGTCGAACGCGCCGGTTATCTCCGGGATACCGACTATGTCAAGCGCACCGTCGCGGGGCTGATCAATACCAAGATGAATACCCCCGGCGCACGAAACTATTCCCCCGTTCAGGCCAGTGAAGAGGCCGTCTTCACCGACGCCGGCATCGCCGTGGACAAGACCAATTTCCCGAATATCTTCACCTCCTACTATCCGTATGGCGGGAGCATCGCCCTGGCGCTCGACCTCCAGTTACGCACCCGGTTCAACAAGACCCTCGACGAGTATATGGCCGCCGCCTGGAAGAAGTTCGGCAAACCCGAGATCCCCTACAACGTAGGCGGCCTCCAGGATGTCCTTGCCTCTTTTACCGGGGACAAGAAATTTGCCGAAGAATACTTCGCTAACTATATCTACGGCCACGAGGCCATCGACTACAACGCCCTCCTGGCGCCGGCAGGGTTTCTGCTGAAAAAGACCGATGCCGGCAAGGCGTGGATCGGCAGCACAGCCCGGACGTTCGCCGAAAAGGAAGGGCTTATCATCGAGACGAATACCCTCCGGGGGACGCCCCTGTATGAGGCCGGTCTCGACATCGACGACAAGATCCTGGCCGTCGACAACCAGGATACCCGCACCGTGGGCGAACTGAATGCCATCCTGGCGAAGTTGCACCCCGGGACGGCCGTACCCATCCGCTACCTCCATCGCACGGAAGAAAAGAAAGGAACCATCACCGTCCGGGAGAACCCCGTCGTTTCCGTGGTGACCTTTGAGCAGGCCGGCCAGCCGGTAACCGCGGCCGTCCAGCAGTTTCGCAAAAACTGGCTCGGCGCAAAATAACCGCTCATGATCCGATTAGCAACCGCGGCTGATGCCCCCGGCATCAGCCGCCTTCTCAACCAACTGGAATATCCCGGAACGGAAGCCTTTCTGGCCGCCCGCCTCCAATCCATGCTCACGGACCCCGCCGAAATGCTCCTCGTCTGGGCCGAACCTCCCGCCGGCGTCGCAGCCACCCCGCGCGCCGCCGACCCGGCCATGGCAGCCCCAACCACCGAGCCACCCACCGCCGACCCGGCCATGGCAGCCACCCCGCGCGCCGCGGGATCCTCCAGCCCGGCCATCCCGCCCGCTGCCGGCGCACCTACCGGGAGCATCCTCGCCCTCCTCTCCCTCCACTTCATCCCCCAGATCGCGCTCAAGGGCGATTTCGCCCGCATCAGCTATTTCGCCGTCGACGAACAGGCGCGCAGCCGCGGCATCGGCCGCGAACTCGAAGCCGAAGCGACCCGGCTGGCCCGGGAAAGAGGCTGCGTCCTCCTCGAGGTCCACTGCCATACGCGCCGCACCCGGGCCCACGAATTCTACTACCGCCAGGGCTATGAAGAATCCCCTAAATATTTGATTAAAAGGCTGTAATAAGGCACGGCAATTGCGGCGATGAAGGTATCTAAAGGCATAACTATGACAATCTTACAAGATATACGACACTGGGGCGCCACCCATCATCCGCGATGGCTGGTAGTCGTCCGCATCGCGGTCGGCTTATTTCTCTTTGCAAAGGGGATCAATTTTGTGCGGGACACCACCCTGCTCGACCGCCTTCTTTATGGCAGCGCAAGCCTCGCGGAGAACCAGACCCACTGGCTGCCGCTACTCATCACCTGGGCCAACCTGTTGGGTGGATTTATGCTGACGGTCGGTCTCTGGACGCGCGTCATCGCCCTGCTGCAGCTACCCATCCTCGTTGGAGCCATCATCTTTATCAATGCACAGAAAGGCAGCTTTGCACCCGACTCCGAACTGGGTCTGGCCATCCTGAGCCTGCTGCTGATGATCCTTTTTGTGATAGAAGGGGGCGGACCGCTTTCACTCGATGCTTACTTCGAGAAGAATCGTGGCCGCGGCTCCCAGGGCCGCAATCTGCCGTAATCGCTATTGATACTGAATATAGATCGGGCTCGGCTTCAGCGCCAGTACCTGCTTGGGGGTCATCAGCGTAGTAGCCGCATATTTGACCTTCGCAAGCGTCTTGATGTCATTTTTATAGAACAGCTTGAACCCGGTGAATTGGACCGGTTGAGCCCATTCATAGTTCTTATACGTATCCATCTTCAACTGCTGGGGGCCCCATCCATCCATATCCATGACGATCTGGACATCGGGTCGCAGGCGGATCTGCTTGTAGTTGGTGATCATTTTTTGCGTCCAACGGTGTACAATAAAGACTTTGGGCGGCAGGTTATGCGCTTTCACCAGTTTTGTCAGATACTCGGTACACCAGTTGACATCGGAAGCATCGAACGTACCCACGTTTTTACCCACTCTCATTCCGGGCTTCATGGCAAATTCCGCATCGATGCCTAAATGGACATTGGGCATGCTCAGATATTTTTCCAGAAGGGGTATCTCCGACTCTACATTCGAAAAGCCTACCTGCACATCCAGGAAAACAAGCGCATTGATCCTTGCCGCCATATGCAGGATCGAGTCGATCTGCTTGAAAGGCATACGCGCCCGGTATTTTCCATCCTTGCCGCCGCTGCCCTGTGCGGTTACCGCAATATAATGAAGCGCGGGAATGACCGGGATCGAAGGATCTGCCGCCTGCCATTTCTTTACTTCGCCCTTAAGCATCCTGAGCATTTCATCAGGCGGATATTCACCCAGGACCCCCATGCGTTTGCTATAAAGATTACCATAATAGGCGATGATCCGATTGAAAGGAAGGATCGCCCCTGAATTGGGATATACCCCTTTCACTGGCCAACGACCCGATGAGTCTCCGTTCGCCAGGCGCAGCATCAGCCGGTTGTACAGCGCCGTATCCACGGGACCTCTCGATATTGCCGCCGGAGCAGCTTCGGCCGGAACCGTATCCTTTACAGCCGACCTGCCGGCCGTCGCCTTCGCCGAATCGGATTTCCCCTTTGCCGAACTGCCGTTATTACAGGCTGTCAGCACGATCAGCCCACAGACCCCGGCCACAAATGCCGCCCTCAAAGTCGTATAGGCACTACTGTTTCTTACTCTGGATTCGTTTCTCATCTCGTTGATTGCCATAGTTTACCAGCCCGATGTTTTAGTCAGGCAAAGATATTCCAAAACGAACCCATCATCTTTTTATTTTATAACACTTTCTTAAAAAATGTGGACAAATCATCCGTCCGTTCGCAGGCTCTCCGCGGGGTTGACGAGTGCCGCCTTCAGCGACTGCACACCGATGGTCAGGATCGTGATGAAAAGGAGCACCGCGCCGGCCAGCAGAAAGATGTCCACTCCGATGCGCACGCGATAGACGAAGTCTTCCAGCCAGCGGTGCATCAGCCACCCGCCGAGGGCCGAAGCGATCACCAGCGCAATGCCGATCAGCACCACAAAATCCCGGCCCAGCAAGGTCACGATATCCCCTATCCCGGCGCCCAGCACCTTGCGGATGCCGATCTCCCGGGTACGCCGCGCCGTGGTGAACAGCGTCAGTCCAAAGAGGCCGATGCAACTGATAAAGATCGTGATCGCGGTAGCGGTATTCATCAGCCATTCCATCGTCTTCTCGCGTTGAAAGAGCTGGGCGATCCATTCATCCAGGAAGTTATACTCGAAGGGCTTGTGCGGATAGAACTCTTTCCAGCGTCGCTCCACGCGGGCAAGGATCGCCCGCGCCTCCGACGCCGGCCTGTCCCTGACGTCGAGCCGCAGAGCCAGGTCGGTGCAGGCCATTGCGGCGATCAGCGTGGGCTGAATAGCCTCATGGAACGAAAATTCCTGGAAGTCGCCTACCACTCCGACGATCGGGACATTCCGGTTCCAGGTGTGGATCAGCTGACCCACCGCCTGCTCGGGATGCTGGAAGCCGAGCTGCTTCGACAGGCTTTCGTTGATGACTACCTCCTTCAGCGTATCGCTTGGCAGCAGGTTCCGGCCCGCCAGCAACCGGATATGATACAGGGGAATGAAATGCTCATCGGCCTTGATGGCTTCCACGCCGATCCGCTCATCACTGCGCACCCGGTATTGGATCGTAAAAACGCCCCGGTCCGGCCCCATCGGCGGCATGTTCTCCCTTGCCACGGCGCTTACACCCGGCAGGTGGCGAAGCGATTCGGCCAGCAGTTTGACATTGCCGACGCTGTCGCGGCTTTCTCCCGTATCGAGAAGCACCACCGCATCGCGGTTAAAGCCCAGGTCCGTATTCAGCATAAATCGGATCTGCCGGCCGATGACCAGGGTGCCGATGATAAAAAGCAGCGATACCGTAAACTGAAACACGATCAGCCCCTTTCGGAACCACCATTTACCGGTCCCCCTGGGGGCCGCCGCACCCTTAAGGCTGAGCATCGGCGAGAAGGCCGATAGCTTCTGCGCGGGATACATGCCGGCAAGTAGAGTTGTCGCTGCCATCATCCCCAAAAGAAAGAGCAGGTTGGCCGGCGCCAGCGGATCATATTTTAATTGAGGGGGTATAAACTCGTGAAAAGCGCCGAGGACCGGTGTTACCAGGAAGACGGCCGCCAGCCCCGCCACGCCCGTCAGCAGGAAGGTCTCGGCCAGCAACTGCAGGACGAGGTTCGCCCTGGCGCTGCCCATGATCTTACGGATACCGATCTCTTTCTCCCTTGTCAGCGATTGGGCCGTCGCCAGGTTGACGTAGTTGATGACGGCCAGCACCAGGATAAAGATAGCGATGCCCAGCAAGGCATACAGCGTGGATAATTGGGAGGTGCGGGCGGTAGCCTCCGGGGCGCCGGCAGAAAAGTGGATATCCCGGAGGGCCTGCATCTCTACCCGCGTCGCGATCCTATCCTTGAACTCCCGATCGAACAGCGCGGTCAACGCCGCACTCACGGTAGGTCGATCGGCTCCCGCCGCCAGTTTGATCAGCACCCGGTCCGCGCTCGGGATCCCCTTTACCGGCGCCCCCCGCAGCCCATATTGATCGCCCAGCCAGCAGCGCGCCGCCGTGGAAACGGAGATCAACTCCGTATAGGGGAAGTCCGTATGCCCCGCCCAGTCCCGGACGATGGCGCCGACATGGACCCGCAGGCTGTCGTCATAGATCACCTCCCGCCCGATCATCCCTTCCAGCGGCCCCGAACCAAAATAAAGCCGGGCCTTTTTCTCCGTAAGCACCACGCTGAACGGCTGCTCCAGCGTCGATCGCGCATCCCCCGCCAGCCCCTGGTAGGGCAGGATCGTCAGGTAGTCGGCGCCCGCAAAGATCGCTTGCGCATCGAACCGGGTCGTTCGTTTATCCATCGCAGCGATCGTCGCGATGCCGTCTTGC
Organism: Puia sp.; assembly: GCF_036500295.1. NCBI lineage: Bacteria > Pseudomonadati > Bacteroidota > Chitinophagia > Chitinophagales > Chitinophagaceae > Puia > Puia sp. The sequence goes on from NZ_DASYCH010000014.1 coordinate 32,584, forward strand.
AGCAGGAAATACGGCGCCACCGTCTCCACTCCCGGAATATTCTTCCGCACGGCCGGCGGCAGTTCGGCCGCAACGGCGGGGATCCTTGTTTCCGGTTCGCCCGGCACAAACGGGAAATAGGAATTGAGCCGGTAGATCCGCCCGGCATCGGGGTGATCCTTGTCAAAGCTGAATTCATATTGTGTGATGACCCAGATGACCAGGCAGGCCGCCAGGCCGAGGGTCAGCCCCAGCACATTGATCAGCGTATAGAGCTTATTGCGGGAGAGGGTCCGCCAGGCGATGGTCCAGTAGCTTTTGAACATGAGGAGGGTTTTGTTGGTACCATTCCGCCACCAATTCAATGCCGGATAATGGCGCCCGTCAGGATCAATTGCTTATAAATTAGTATAGGTTCGCGGCCGTTCGGTTCCGATACAGGCGCTGTCCGGCCCTGAGCCAGCCGCCAGCCCGGCGTTGCCGAAAGGCATTCCGGCCGCAGCCTAACGCTGCGTGGATAACCGCCCTTAAAATTTAATAGTCTATAATTTTGGTAGACTAATATTTTCACCCTATTTTGCGGTCATATTCATGGCCGGCACCCGAGCCGGCGACCATACGAGTTACGTGGCCGAGCGGCGAGGCGGAGGTCCGCATTACCTTCTAGGGGGGTTCGACTCCTTCCGTAACTGCAAATAAAAAAGCCCCGAATGATATGCCCCCAAAATGTTAGACACATTTTAGGGGCATTTTTATGGATAAAAGAGTCAAGTACAGTATTAAACAGAAGCGATGGGCCGTTCGATCTATCCTTTCGGGTCAGCTGTCG
>NZ_DASYCH010000015.1:0-26483 GCF_036500295.1 Puia sp.
CCGGACGATCGATCAGGTCGAAAAGACGGACGTCATTGTCCTGCCCTTGCTGTGCGGGGATTTCCCAAAGGCAGTCTCCGAAAATGCCGGCTACCGGGATTGGGTGATACGCCAGTACCACGGCGGCGCCGAGATTGTCTGTCTCTGTGTCGGCTCTTTTTTCCTGGCCTCGACAGGATTGCTCAGGGACCGAAAATGCGCCGTGCATTGGGCGGCAAAAAATGAGTTCGGCGCGATGTTCCCGGAGGTGCAGATCATCGACGACATGATCATCACGGATCAACGGGGCATTTATACTTGCGGCGGCGGCTATTCCTACCTCAACCTGCTGCTATATATTCTCGAAAAGCATTTGGGCCGGGAGATATCCATCCTGGCTTCCAAAATGTTTGAGATCGACATCGAACGAAAGAGTCAGAACCCGTTTGTCATTTTCATGGGTCAGAAACGGCACGGTGACGAGCAGGTGTTAAAGGCCCAGGAGTTGATCGAAAAGGACCCAACCGGGATGTACTCAGTGGATGAGCTCTGCGAAAGGCTGGCCGTCGGGCGAAGAAATTTTGAACGAAGGTTTAAAAAATGCACCGGCAACTCCATCGTGGAGTATATCCAAAGAGTAAAAGTCGAATTTGCAAAGAAACACCTCGAAACCGGTCGCAAAACCGTAAACGAGATTGTTTACGAAACCGGCTATAACGACCTCGATGCTTTTAGAAAGGTGTTTAAGAAGTTCACCGATCTGTCACCCCTTGAATATCGTCGGAAATACGCCGCGATCTGAGGTTCCGCCGCCGCGCTGGCAATCTGGCAAATTTTGAATATATTGGCTAATCATTTATCAAACCCAATCATAATCAGAAATGAAGCCCAAAACTATCACCCTGCTTTACTGGATATTTACGATCCTTTTCGCAGCCCTCATGATCTTCTCTGCCTCCGGTGGACTCAAACCCAGCGCCGACGCCATCAAAATCATGCATGACGGCCTTGGCTATCCCGTGTATTTCATTCCCTTTATCAGCGTTGCCAAACTACTCGGCAGCATCACCATCCTGATCCCAGGTCTCAACCGGCTAAAAGAGTGGGCCTATGCAGGCTTATTCTTCGATCTCGCCGCCGCCGTATATTCCGGCATCGCCTCGGGCGGCAAGTTCGACCCGATGATGCTGTTCATGCTCATCTGGATCATCCCCGGCATCTTGTCCTATTACTTCTGGCGTCTCAAAACACGGTAAACTTAAACCAGGTGGTGTAGGCGATGGCAAGGATCACAAGAAGCAATATCCAGCTGCGCCTTTTTGCGCTGCTGGGTAGATTCTTATTCGTCTGCGCTTCATAGAAGCCCCGGATCAGAAATCCTATCACCAGGATACCGCAGGTGCCGGAGACAATGGGATTCTGGGCGGCATAAAAGCCGACGAGTACGGCTATGCCAACAACGGCGGTCACCCATCTGAACCGTACAAAGAAGGGGTCTCTCACGTTCGTCTGGACGGGTGCGAAAACCTCCAGGCGCCGCTGCAGCTCTTCATAGTCTTCGATAAAATAAGGGATGTGAATGACATCCGTTTTCTCGCGGCCTCGGATCCGGAAATTGCCTTTTCTCATCCTGACGATATCCTTTACCTCCATGAAGCTGATGGTCAACGGCGGGGTCTGAAACTGTTCCCGCGTGATCTCGCTATCAGTGAGGGTGATGGAATAGCTGAGCATCGCCTCCTTCTGTTTTTTAAGAGCTCGGAAAAAGTTAAAGCCGGAATAAAGCACCACGACGGTGACGATAAGCAGGAATGTCCTGGGATCGCTATTCAAAGAAAAACGGGTGTTGATCAGGATGAAGAGGGTGATCGCCCCCGCGATCAGCGGGATCAATTTGATAAGCCACTTCCTTCTGAACTTCTTGTAGGATTCGGGGGTAATTTTGAATTGTTGCATAAGATCACCCCGTGGTGTTTAAATCCCGCGGGGTGACAAGATAAAAAATTTCCCCCTTATTCAAAACCGGTCGACATCGATCACCGCCTTTGCAAACGCCTCCGGCGCCTCCTGGGGCACATTGTGGCCGATACCGTTGAGGACACGATGTTCGTATTTCCCCGTGAAGCGATGCGCGTAGGCTTTTCCGTCTGCATTGGCGCCGTCGAAGTCGCTGCCGATCGTAATGGTCGGAACACCGATGGAAGGACCGGAACTCAGCTTTTCTTCCAGCGCGTCATAGTGCGCCTCCCCGGGAGCCAGGCTCAGCCGCCAGCGGTAGTTATGGATGACGATGTCCACATGATCGGGGTTGTTGAAGGCCTCGGCGCTCCGGTCGAAGGTCGCGTCATCGAATTTCCATTTTGGCGAGGCGATGCTCCAGATAAGCTTGTTAAAGTCATGCCGGTTCTGGTCATAACCCGCCAGTCCGCGTTCCGTCGCAAAATAGTATTGATACCACCACCCCAATTCGGCCTTCGGCGGCAACGGCTGCTTGTTCGCGATAAGATTGACGATGAGATAGCCGCTGACCGAGACAATCGCCTTACAGCGTTCAGGCCAGAGGATCGCCATGATATCCGCTCCCCGGGCGCCCCAGTCAAAGCCGCCGATGATGGCTTTGGGAATGGAAAGTGCATCCATCAGTGCGATAGTGTCGGCGGCAAAGGCCGACTGCTGACCATTTCGGACGGCATTGGCCGATAGGAAGCGGGTCGTGCCATAGCCACGCAGATAAGGAACGATAACCCGGTAGCCCTTCGCCGTGAGCAACGGGACGACATCGGCATAACTGTGAATGTCGTAAGGCCAGCCGTGCAGCAGGATGACCACGGGACCACCCGCCGGACCCGCATCGACATAGCCGACATTCAGCGGACCCGCATCAATCTGTTTGATCGGCCCGAGCGGCGTAACAGGACCCGGCTTCAGCGAAGCACCGCCCGCACCAAAGGCATCAACGGCCCCGTTGGGCAGATGCAGCTGCGTAGAGGCGAGACCGAGGGCCGCGGTGCCGAGAAACTGGCGCCGGCTTTGATTGGTTTTCATTGCAAATGTTTTATGTATGGAAAATTGTATAAGGAATCCGGAGGGTAGCCGCAAAGAACCAACGCGTACCCGCAAAGAACCGGAGCGTACCCACAAAGATCCGGAGCGTACCCACAAAGATCACGAAGGGTAGTCTGCAGAGATCGTAGTCGATTTCCATTTCTCCAGCTCGGCGGTCATCTCGGCCAGCTTTTTTGCCGCGCGGTTATAGGCATCGGCGCCAAGGAAGAGATGCACCGGCGGGTTGGGGTGCTCCGCCATTCGGATGAAGATCTCCGCAGCCCTTTCGGGATCGCCCGCCTGTCTGCCGCTCATCGCCAGGTATCGCTCCTGGGTCTTCTTTACGGCCTCATAGCCGTTGATCTTCGTTTCCGTATAGGCCAGCGATCCTTCGGTGAGAAATCCGGTACGGAAGCCCGCCGGTTCGACAACGGTCACCCGGATGCCGAACTCCGCAACATCCAGCGCCAACACCTCGGAGAAGGCAGCCAGCCCCGCCTTGGTGGCCGAATAGGTAGCCCAGCCCGGTGCGCCGGCAAAACCCGCCACCGACCCGATATTGAGAATAGTTCCGGCACGTTGTTCCCGCATAATGGGCACGACTCTTTTGGTCATGGCGATGGCCGCCAGCAGATTGATATCGATGATGTCGCGGATCTTCTGATCGCTGGTTTCCTCCACCGTTCCCGCCATGCCGTAGCCCGCGTTGTTCACGAGCACGTCTATCCGCCCAAAGGCGGTTATCGTCTGCCGGATGGTATCATCGATGCAATCCGGATTGGTCACATCCATGGCCAACGGTAGAAAACGCGTAGGGTCGATAAGCCCGACGGCGTTCTTCAGCGTCTGGGCATTGCGGGAAGTGGCGGCCACCCGATAACCGCTGTCCAGCAGCTTTCTTACGAGACTCAGCCCCAATCCCTGGGAGGCCCCGGTGATGAACCATACTTTTGAAGGGTCCATGGTAGTTAGTTTTTTAAATTGGTAATTACGGCGCCGGTCTCCTGGATCAGGGACTGCATCAGCTGTCCCGCCTTTCGATACCGGAGCACCGGGGCGATCTGGCCGCCCCAAAACAGCATCAGCTCCCATTTCTGTCGGGCGATGGCAGCCTTTCTGAGGCTTGACATCAAAGTGGTCTGCAAAGGGAAGGGAAGATTGGCCGGATGCCCGCCGGCCTGGTCCTTGCCGATACGGCTGGTGAGACCGCGGCCGAGCCTGCCGGTGAAGGCGCGGGTCAGCATCGTGTATTTGGCGGCATCGGAGAAGAGCATCTCCCGGTGGACCGGCAGGGCATTCGATTCATCACAGGCCAGAAATGCGGTCCCGATCTGTACGGCATCGGCGCCAAGCGTTAAAGCCGCGGCGATACCCCGGCCGGTGGCGATACCCCCCGCGGCGATGACCGGGGTCTTTACCTTTTCCCGGATCAGCTGCAACAACACGAATGTCCCCGTAGTGGAGGATTCGGCCGACGCCAGAAAAGAAGGGCGATGACCGCCCGCTTCGAAGCCCGAGGCGATGATCAGGTCCACCCCGGTTGCTTCCAATGCGATGGCTTCATCCAGCGTGGTGGCGGCACCCACTGTGAGGATTCCCTTACTGCGGCATTCTTCGAGGATCGCCACGGGCAGGGTGCCAAACATAAAGCTGAACACCCTCGGTTTGATATCCAGCACGACCTGCAGCTGATTGGCGAATCGCGTGGCAAAAGGGGCCGGTTTTTCAGGAAAGGGAATATCCAGTTCATCGAAATAGCCGCCAAAGGCCTCCCGGGCTCGCTGATATTGCTCCGCCGTTGCGACGCCACCGGGAGCGTCGGTGTCCGAAACCCAAAGATTAAGATTATAGGGTTTGCCCGTCGCAGCCCGGATCTCGCGGTCTATCGCGTAGATGTCCTGAGGGCTCATCGTGTACGCGCCATACCCGCCCAGGCCGCCGGCGTTGGAAACCGTCGCCACCAGCTCCACGGAAGAAAGCCCGCCCCCAAAAGGGCCCTGAAGGATCGGATAGTCGATGTTTAATAACTGTGTTGCTTTTGTCTTGTTCCACATAGCCGGAATTTTATTGGGTAACGTCACTGAGCATCTTATTCACGATCAGCCATTTTCCATCGATCCGGTGAAAGGACAGAAACTCATGATAGTTGAAATCATACATTTTCACCTTCAGCTCCGCCACGGCGATAGAGTTCACAACCCGGATGTCCAGGATCTCACCTTTAAAAGGCTTGCCCGAATCCTTGACACTCTGCCGGTTCTTCACGCCGTCGAGGTATTGCTCAAGCGTTTTTGCGTAAGGCTTCCCCGCGGCATCTCCAAAAAGCAGGGTACCGGGATGATAGATGGGCCGGAGGATGTTTATGTCGCCTTCATAGATTCCCTTGAAATAAGCGTTCTCCAGTATTTGGGAGATGGCTAACGAATCCCGTTGCTGCGTTTCCATTTTTGATTGGCTTTGGGCCTTGCCGTTCCAGCTCCAGCAGAACAGCAAGGCAGTGATAAATAGAGTCCTTACGTATGGCATATGCGTCGGTTTTATGCGAAGGTAGAACTTAAAAAACGGGTCCCCAATCGGGGACCCGCCGGACAGAAGTGACTCAGTTGTTCACCTCGCCATAGATGCGTTTGCTCAGGGCGACATGCTCGTTGAAGGCGAACAGCGCGATGGTCGCCAGATGACGGGTCTCGGTTTCCGCAGGCGAACTTTTGTCGGCGGCGCTCGAGAGATAATCCTTGGCGAGATCACGCAGAAACTCGTGGTTGGTCAGCTGGGCATGCATATAGAGCTTGTCAAACTCCTTGCCCGTCGCGGCTTTTAATTTTTCGAGCAACTGCGTTCCCTCGGCGCTGATCTCGCGTGTAGGGGTACCCGCATCCTTTAATACGGTTACCACCGCAATGGCTTCTTCCAATTCAAAGCCTGCAAATTCTTTAGCATTAGGTTGAGTGGTTTTGTCGACAGCCAATTGGCTGGCCAGGATAGAGAGCTGTGCACGCGGCATAACCCCTTCGCGGAATTTTTCTTCGTTCATTGTTTTGAGTTGTAGGTTAACAATATTTCCTGCAAAACTACAAGGGAAGAGAACTCCGGGCAATGTCGGGACACCCGTAGATGATAGCTGCTTTATCGATCACTCACTCCGCAACGCCCTGACCGCATTGGACGCGGCAGCCTTCAGCGCCTGGAAGCTGATCGTGACGATCGTAATGACCAGCGCCATTCCACCCGCCAGCAGGAAGACCCCGGCGCCGATATTGATCCGGTAATCATATTTCATCAGCCAGTCGTGCAGGAAATACCAGGCAAGGGGCGACGCGATAAGACAGCTCACCAGCACCAGCAGGATAAAGTCCCGCGAAAGCAGTGCCCATACCTGCGGGATCGATGCCCCCAGCACCTTGCGGATACCGATCTCCTTGGTGCGCTGCTCCGCCACATAAGCGGCCAGACCAAACAACCCAAGACAGGAAATGAAGATGGCCAGTCCGGCGAAGATGCCCGCCAGCTTCCCGACAAGCACTTCCAACTGGAATTTTTCGGCATACTTGGCGTCGGAAAAAACATAGCTGTAGGGATAGGACGGGTTGTATTTTGCGAACAGCTTATTCAGCTGCGCAATGGCGTCCACCGTACTGATGGACGGACTCAGCCGGTACATCATGAAATTACCGGAATTCTTTGGCGTGTAGAAGAACTGGGTCGGGTCGGCGGCGGAGTATGGAGTAACCATCAACGCATTTTTTGCCACCGCAATGATCTTCCGGGTGGTATCCCAGACTACCGTCTGACCGACCGGCTGCTTGATCCGCATCTGCTGAATGGCGGCTTCGTTATAGATAACGCTCAGCGAATCCGCGGGATTGAAATCACGGCCATCGGCGAGACTCATCCCCACCGTCTTGAAGTAATCTTCCCCGACGAGGATCGTACCCATTTCAATCGTTTCCCCGGCCCGCTTCCCGGGCCATTGCTCAACATTGGAGTGCCACCACACATCGGTAGCCGGGCTGGAGGCCTTTGTCACCGCCGAGACGATACCTTTTTCCAACATTTCATGCTTTAACGCAGTATAATTTTGATCGAGCTCGGAGTTCATCGAGGTCATCATCAGCCGGGAGAGATCGTAGCCGGAAGGCCGGTTGCGGGCATGCTCAAGTTGCTGGTAGATGATGATAGTACTGATGATCAGGGCGATGCTGCAGGTAAACTGGGCCACCACCAGGGCCTTTCGGGAGAGAGAGCCCGATTTACCGGTGGTGATGCCGCCCTTTAACACCTTTACAGGCTGGAAGGACGAAAGATAGAAGGCCGGGCGGCTACCCGCGATGAGGGCGACCAGGCCGATGCAGCCCAATAGGATCAACCAAAAGACAGAATTGCCAAAGGGAATGCGGATATGGCTTTGCGTTAATGTATTGAAGGCGGGAAGAACGGCCTGCGCCAGCAACAGGGCCAGCAGGAAGGAACAGACCGTCAAGAACAGGGACTCCATCAGAAACTGGAAGATCAGATCGCTGCGCAGCGAGCCGACGGCCTTCCTGACCCCAACCTCCCGCGCGCGTTTTTCCGATCGCGCCGTGGTCAGGTTGATGAAGTTGATACAGGCAATAAGCAACACCAACACCCCGATGAACGTGAACATATGGACATAGTCGAGAAAGCCGCCCAGCTCTTTTCCGTTGACATAATTGCCATAGAGATGCCAGTTGGCTATCGGCTGAAGAACGACTTCGGAAAGCATCGCGTTGTTATTGTTTGTCTCCGTGTGCTCGATGGTCTTCAGTTTCGGGATCAACTGCGCATAGGATACTCCGGGCTTCAACTTTACAAAGATGTTGAAACCGTTGTTTCCATAGGAATTGGCAGCACCCTGGCTGGCGTAGTGGTTCTCTGTGGCCGTATAGGCAAAGGGAAGGATATAGTCGAAACGCAGAGTGGTATTGTAGGGGAGGTCCTTCAGGATCCCAGTGACCTTGAGATCGTGTTTGTTGTCGATTCGGACCATTTTCCCCATCGGCTCGTCCCTGCCGAAAAGTGCCTTGGCCGTGGACTCGGTAAGCACGATGGAATAGGTCTCGCTCAGCGCGGTAGCCGCATTGCCCGCTACCATAGGGTAGGAGAACATCTTTAAAAAATCACTGCCGATGTTGATCCCCGTCTGATACAACCGCCTGTCCTTGTTCAGTAATACATGCTGATCGATCCCGACAACCTCGGCGACATACTCGATTTCGGGGACCTGGGCCCGAAGGGTATTGGCAAGCTTAAGCGACGTGCTGGCGAAGTTGAGGATCTTGCCGTTGCTGTTGAAGTTTCTTCTCACCTGGTACAGCCGCTGATAATCCGGGATGAATTTCTCGTAGGAATACTGATCATAAACCCAGAGTCCGATGAGGAGGGCTACGGCCATGCCAATGGCCAGGCCCGAAATATTCAACGCGCTGTATCCCTTTGTCTTTAGCAGATTGCGCCAGGCGGTGAGGACATAGTTCTTGAGCATCCCGGATGTTTTTCCTGTTTTCTTTCAAAGGCGGTGCCCTTTTTGTAATCGGTTGAGAATCAAAAAACAGGACGCAGCCCGAAAGGCTCTGATGTTCGATTTCGATACAAGGACTGTGTCCGGAGCGAACAAAAGCCGGATAAAAGCAGCGCAGGGTTCGGACAAAAGTTTGAAATTTGCAAAAATGGGCGTCTATGGCTTTCTCCACACAGACCTTCGATCAATTCCACCGCGCAAATGCTTGCAGCTCCGCATTGCCCACCTCGGCGCAACACTTTAACGTGATGAATATTGAAGATCGGTTGCGCAGCGGCGAGGTATATCCCGCCTATGTACGCCGGGATTTCTACAAGATCATGTTGTTTCGCGGGTCAGGGGTCTTTCATTTCGGCGACGAGAGCATTCCCGTCAGCGGAGACACCCTGCTTTTCTTCAACCCCCGGGTTCCTTATGCATATGGTTCAGTGCCGCAAAATATCAAAGGCTATTTCTGTGTTTTCAAAGAAGCGTTTTTTACCGGCAATCTGCGGTTGCATCTCGAAGAGATCCCACTGTTTCTCCCCGGGGTGAAGCCGGTATTCGCCCTCGACAGGGCCCAGATGGAAGAGGTGTCGGCATTGTTCCAAAAGATGCAGGAGAGCCTGAATTCAGACTACGTCTATAAGTACGAACTCATCCGCGCCTATGTTATCGAGCTCATCTATTATGCCATGAGACTGGCTCCCCTGGTCTACCGGCCCGCCGAGATGAGCGCCTCGGCACGCATCACAGCCGTTTTTCTCGAATTGCTGGACCGGCAATTCCCGGTGGAGCTCTCCGGCGACCGGCTGCTGCTACGCACCCCAAAGGATTTTGCTCTGCGACTGTCGATACACATCAACTATCTGAACCGCGCCGTAAAGAAGGAAACGGGCAAGACGACCACGGAGCATATCTTCGACCGGCTGGCCGCCGAGGCAAGGGCGATGCTCCGCCACAGCGATATGAACATCGCGGAAATTGCCTATAGCCTGGGGTTCCAGGATCAGGCGCACTTCAATAATTTCTTTCGCAATCGGGTCCATGCCAGCCCTTCCGCATTTCGTCAATCCGGCGACATCCCCGCCACCGCCGGAAAGGTTTGATTTTTACAAATATTGGTTTGTATCGCACAAGGCCGGGGAGGATACCGACGGTACCTTTGAGGTATGAACACAAAGCAAGAACCCATCGGCTCGGGTTTTGGAGCCGCCTCCACCGCCGCGGAGGTTATCCGGGGCATCGATCTTTCAGGAAAGACGGCCATCGTCACGGGTGGCTACGCCGGCATCGGCCTGGAAACCGTCCGGGTTCTATCGGCTGCGGGTGCAACGGTGCTCGTGCCCGCGCGGGACAAGACAAAAGCCGCCGCCGCGGTACAGGATATCGCCGGCGTGCAGTTGATGGAGCTCGATCTGCTCGACCCCGTTTCGATCGACGATTTTGCAGCCGCCTTTCTCGCCACCCGCCGCCCGCTGCATCTTCTGATCAACAATGCCGGCATCATGGCCAATCCCCTGACGCGTGATGCCCGGGGTTATGAATCCCAATTTGCCACCAACCACCTTGGGCATTTTCAGTTGACTCTCCGGCTTTGGCCGGCGCTGATCCGCGCGGATGGCGCGCGCGTGGTCGCTGTCTCTTCCTGGGGACATCGGTTTTCACCGGTGGATCTGGACGACCCCAATTTCTTACAAAGACCATACGATCCCTGGCTGGCCTATGGTCAATCCAAGACCGCCAATATCCTGTTCGCCGCGCAGCTGGATCAGATCGGTCAGCAGGAAGGCATCCGCGCATTCTCCCTGCATCCCGGAAGCATCGTGAGCACCGATCTGGCCCGCTATATTTCCGTGGAGGATCTTCGCAAAGCCGGAGTGTATGATCAGGAGGGAAAGCCGGTCATCGATCCGGCGCGGGGCTTAAAGACCATTCAACAGGGCGCCGCCACCACCGTTTGGTGCGCCACAAGTCCGCAGCTGGCGGAGATGGGCGGCGTCTATTGCGAGAACAGCGATATCGCCCCGCTGATCCCCGCCGAACGGGAAGCCGAAATGCACACGGTTTCCAGGCATATCGGTTCCCGGCCACTTGGGGTTTTCCAATATGCTGTGGACAGGAACATCGCCCACCGGCTTTGGAAATTGAGTGAAGAGCTTACCGGCGTGAAAGAAATAGTCTGACGCAAATACCCCTGTAGGATGACGGGTATCCCTTCCGGGTATTTAAGCTTTTTCGTGTATGTTTGTTGGATACTAATCTTATGCAAACATCCAACAAAAAAGCCGCCATCGGCTTCATCTTCGTCACGCTCCTTATCGATTGTATGGGCTGGGGTTTGATCATCCCCGTGATGGGCGAACTCATCTCCCAGTTGAAAGGGATCCCCGCCAATGAAGCGAGTACGTATGGGTCCTATCTGCTGACCGCATTTGCCGCCACACAATTTGTCTTCTCACCGATTATCGGTAACCTCAGTGATAGGTATGGCCGGAGACCCGTTCTTTTGTCTTCGCTCCTGGGATTTGGAATAGATTATATCATCCTTGCCGTGGCCCCGGCCTACGGCTGGCTCTTCATCGGGCGGGTGATCGCCGGTATCACGGGCGCAAGCTTCACCACAGCCAGCGCCTATATTGCCGACGTGAGTACAGATGCCACCAGCAGGGCGAAGAACTTTGGGCTCATCGGAGCAGCCTTTGGCCTTGGTTTTGTCCTGGGACCCGCGCTGGGTTGGCTTCTTTCGACCTGGGGAGTGCGGGCGCCTTTCTGGGGCGCCGCCGTGCTTTGTTTGCTCAACTGCCTGTTTGGCTATTTCGTCCTCCCCGAGTCGTTGGGCAAGGAGAATCGCCGGGCTTTTGATTGGAAACGCGCCAACCCTTTCGGCTCCATGAAATTCCTGTTCCGCCATCCTAATATCGGCGGGCTCGCATTTAGCTTCTTTCTTATCTACCTCGCCGTGCAGGCCGTACAGGGCAACTGGAACTTCTTTACCATGTATCGCTTCGGCTGGACTCCCAAGCTGATCGGTATCTCACTGGCCGTCGTCGGCGTGTTGGTCGGCGGCGTGCAGGCTGGACTGACCCGCGTCGTCAACCCAAAGATCGGTAACGAGAAAAGCATCTACCTGGGCCTATCGTTTTATACCCTGGGGCTGATACTGTTTGCCCTGGCGACGCAAAGCTGGATGATGTTTGTCTTCCTCATACCCTACTGCCTCGGCGGTATCGCAAGCCCGGCCCTGCAGTCCGTCATCTCGGGACATGTCGCGCCAAATGAACAGGGAGCCTTGCAAGGGGCACTGACCAGTTTAATGAGCCTGACGACCATCATCGGTCCGTTGATCATGAGCGAGACCTTCGCCTATTTCTCCGGCAAAAAGGCGCCCTTCTATTTTCCGGGAATGCATTTTCTGCTCGGCGCACTTTTCATGCTGCTCGCAGTACTCGTCGCAGGCCCTGTCTTAAGCAAGGACAGACGGGAACACCCGGAGCTCATCCACGGCGGAGCCGGCGACGCGCCGGTGCATTGAAAGGCAGGCCGCAAAATGTACCACTTCGCGAAGATTCTCTAGTGGCGCCCCATATCTTTTAAGTTGCGGATCTTCCCATCCATCGTGATGTATTGCCCTTCCCGAAGCTGCAGACTCTCGCCGCTGCCGGCGTCGATGGCGCCATTGGGATGGATGGTGGAATGATTGATGAGGGTGACATCCCGCTTGACGCGCTTTCGCTTGCCGCGGTCTACCTCGACAAGCTTGCCATGCACCATCATAATATACGTGCGGGGCGGCCGGGGAGGGTTGGAAGAAGAATGGGCAAGAAGCGCCCGGGAGAAACAAAAACTCACTACAAAAAGGGTCAGCTTTTTCATATCTGGTGTTTAGGGTTGGGGACCGATCGACCCAAAACGTCACCGCGGTAAGAATTGGTATACAAGGAGATAGATTTGTCCTCTCGCGGCGTTTTGCCCAAAATCCAGATGCGCTCATTTGTTAAAAAAACGTTAACATAAACCTATAACCTTTTTCGTACGTTATTTATTATATCTTTAATCCATGAACAAAAAGAAGCCTTCAGTCGACTCAAACGATCCCGCCGAACCCACCCGGGCACAGCTGGAGATCCTGCAGGTATTGTGGAAGAATGGCCCGTCGACCGTTCGTTTTGTCAATGACCAGCTCAATCTGCAAAAAGACTCCCTTAGCTATACCTCGACCCTGAAGCTGATGCAGATCATGCATGAGAAAGGAATGGTCCACCGCGACGAAAGCAGCATGACACATATCTATAGCGCCGCGCTGGAAGAACAAAGGACAAGAGGAGTGGTGCTGAAAAAATTCGTGGACACGATGTACGAAGGCAGCGTAAAAAGCCTGATGCTCGAATTGCTGGGCAACGAAAAAACCTCCAACAAAGACTGGGATACCATTAAACATCTGCTAACCAAACTCGACGACGAGAAATGAATATGATCCCCGATACCATTTTGCGCGCCCTTTGCTGGGCCCTCCTCCACTCCTTGTGGCAGGGGCTGATCCTCGCGGTGGTAGCCGGGACGATCATGGTGCTGACAAAAAAAGCAAGCTCCGCACTTCGCTATAATCTGCTCTGCTGCGGAATGATCCTTTTCCTGGCGGCAAACGGTTATACTTTTTACCTCGAACTGCATGCCGCGGATCCCAACGGAGTAAGCCCGGTGCTAAAACATCTGACGGCCGGGGAACCAGGTGTGGGTGCTGCCGTGCAGGATGCCGCGAGCAACCCGGTGGTAAATGTCGCGCGCCAAACCACCGACACGTTTCGCAAGGTGATCAATTCCATCGTACAATATTTTAATACCCACGCCGGACTGGTAGTGGTGATCTGGTTTATTATTTTCCTGGCCCGGTTTGTCAATCTGCTGTCGGGGTTGGTTTACACACAGCGCATCCGTCATTATCAGACGACACCCGCATCCGGCGACTGGCAACAGCGGTTGAATGAACTGTTGGGCAAGCTAAAGATCAATCGCCCGGTGCTTTTGCTCGAGTCGGCGCTGATAAAAGTTCCGGTCGTGGTGGGATTCCTGAAACCGGCGGTACTGGTGCCGATTGGGATACTCACCCATCTTCCGGCCGACCAGGTGGAATCCATCCTGCTTCATGAGCTGGCGCATATCCGGCGCAAGGACTATCTGTTCAACCTGGTGCAGCACGTCGTCGACACGCTGTTCTTTTTCAACCCCGCCCTGGTCTGGATATCCTCGCTCATCCGTGCCGAACGCGAGAATTGCTGTGACGATATCACCATCCGGGAAACCCGCAGCCGGCGGCAATTGATCCAGGCGCTGGTCTCCTTTCATGAGTACCGCCAAAGGGAAGGCCAGTTTGCCATAAGCTTTGCGGGGACAAAAGAGAATCCGGTGGTAAAACGCGTAAAGCGCATCGTATACAAGACCAACCATTCACTCAACGCCGGCGAAAGAGTGATACTGATGAGTGTGCTGCTCGTCCTTTGCGCCGCATTTGTTACGATCAAAAGCAGCAACGCGGCGACACCCGAAACGAAAAGGATCGCTGCCCCCACGATCGCCCCGGCGGTTGCCCCTGCAGTTACGGATACAACGATCAAAGGGGTGAAAAGCACTCCCGCCCATCCCCCAAAACCCGCGGAACAAAAACATCCCAAAGAAGAACAGGCATCCGGCGAGCAGGCGGATAGTGATAAGGTAAGCTTTCTCGGTTACCACAATCTCTCCCTGGATAAGCTGATCGAGATGAAGGAGCATGGAGTTAACGCCGGGTTTATCCTCAGTTTCAGGAAAATGGGCTACGGCGAGATCTCCCCGGATCAGGCCATCAGGCTGGTGGACCACGGCGTAACCGTAGAGTTTATAAAGAGTCTGATCGCCATGGGCTATGAGCAGCCCTCCCTGGACTTCGCGGTCCAACTGATAGATCATGGGGTATCCACAGGATTCATCGCCCGGCTCAAAGACCTCGGATTCTCAAAGATCAGCCTCGAAAAAGCAGAACAACTGATTGACCATGGGGTCACCGGTGATTATATCGCCGCATGTAAAAAGAAATTCGGAAAGCTCTTCGAGCTGAATGATTATATCAAACTGCGGGATGCCGGTATCAACCCCGCGGAATAGACGTCGAACCCAACTACACAGACTGAATTCTTATTGATTCGCTTCGCAACAGCATGCGGCGGCCAAAAGGCCACCCCTACAAACTATTGTCTACTATTTAAAATTTATGTTATGAGAAGAACTCTCTTTTCGATGATGACTATTGCCCTGCTTTCAATGACAAGCGCGGTCGCCCAAACACACCGGTCATCCGATGACGATGATTCGTGGTCTGACAATTTCCACGACAACCCCGGAATATGGGGCGCCGTAATTTATGAGGACAAGGCACATGTCCAGTTTGGCGGAATGCATTGGAACAGTAGCAGCACTTTCCAGTTGAGCGAACTGGGCACCCTGCCCACCGGCAAAGAAGGGGCCTTCGTCGTCAAACGCGATCCCGGCACGGTGACATTTAACGGGATATTTACCAACAACAAGGGACACGGTACCTATGTCTTTGAAGAGAACCCCGAATTCAGGAGTTACCTGCAGCAAGCCGGTTTCAAGGACGTGACGGAAGAGCTGATGATCCACCTCTTCTTTACAAATATCAACAAGGAGTATCTCGGCTATATGAAGGACAACGGCTACACCGGTGTGACCATGGACCAGCTGAAGGACCTGGCCTATCAGAACATCAACAAGAACGTAATGAGCGGCTACCTGGATCTTTTTAAGAAAGAGGACTATGGCAAGGTATCGGTTGACAGGATTGTCGAATTGCGTGAACACGGCGTGACCCCACATTTTATCAACAGCTTTCATGAGATGGGCTTCAAGAGTTTTTCCCTCGAAAAAGCGCTGGAATTGCGGGACCATGGCGTCACCCCGGATTATATTACCGAAATGAAAAAGGCCGGCGCCAATAATATCACCCTGGACGAGGCCGTCGAGCTACGCGATCATGGCGTCACCGTGGAATACATCCGGGGTCTGAAGGAGATGGGCTATGGCGACGTCTCCCCGAGACGGGCTACCGAAGGGCTGGATCATGGCGTGACCATCGACTTCATCCGGGAATTCCAGCGGCTCGGGTATAAGGATATTTCGCTCGACCGGGCTATCCAACTCGTGGATCATGGCGTCAACGCCTCCTTTGTAAACGAATTCAAAACCATCGGCTTCACAGATATCACCCTGAATAAGGCAGTCATGCTCCGCGATCATGGCGTAACAGCGGATTATATAAAGGGCCTGCGCGAGAAGGGCCTGAAGAATTTAACACTCGATGAATATGTCCGGTTGAAGGATTCGGGGATGTAGCCCATTTTGTAAGGGATGCAGCCCATTTTGTAAGGGGATGCAGCCTATCGTATAAGAATCGTCGTCCCCCGCAGGAAATGACCCCTTCCCAGCAGGTCGCTATATCGAAGATCCCAGATATAAACGCCCGAAGGCTGCGCATTGCCCCTGTAATTTCCATCCCAACCCTGCGAAGGATCGGTGCTCGTAAATACTTCCAGCCCGTTTCGGTTGAAGACATGCAACACAAACCGGTTGGGCGGGTAAAAGAAACGGGCATGCAACACATCATTATGTCCATCGCCATTGGGAGTAAACCCATTGGGGACATAGCCGTTGAGGTCGCACTTCCCGAAGCGAACGGTCTTTTCAGCCATCGCCGTACCACAGTCGTTTGAAATGGTGACCGAAAAAGAGCCTGTCTGCGACACAAACGAATAGGGTAGAGTGGACCCATCCGCCCACCGGTAGCTGAAAGAAGGGTCCTTGGCGACGGCGAGGACAAGCGTATCGCCGGTACACGCTACCGTGTCCGCCCCACCCAACGCGGTTGCACTGGGCAACGGCAGCCAGTTTACCGGAAAGGCATCGGATACAAGACAAATGCTGTCGTTCTCTATCTGGCAACGATAGTCGGCCCACTTGGAGCCATGAGGCAGCGTGATCGTCTGGCCGGTTTGGCCGTTAAGCGTAGTGTCGTTTCGATACCATTGAAATTGGGAGTTGTTGTAGAAGCTCGCGGGTTGCACCTGCAGAACGATGGCCGGCGAGCAGGAGTCGCCAGACACAAGGCTGACGACAGGCGGGGGAGCCGTCGACTCGAAAAACTGCAATCCCGTAAGAAAATAAGAGAATTGATTGGCGATGATCGTGTTGCCGGCATAGTCATACTCCTTCTCCTGCTGCGAGGTCCGGAAGGCCGAATCACAGCTGGGGCCTAATGCAATGGAACCGATATCCTGCGAAGCACGGAAAGTGATGCTCACCTTAGTCCAAAGCCCCGTGTCACTCGCCACCCTCACCGTACCCAACGGGATCCAGCGGGCAACAGTCGGGCAGCCGATAATCGGGATCGACGTGGCAATACCGGAGCAATCCGGGAGCCCAAACAAACCAAAGACTTCAGGTGAGGCGGAATATTCGGGAACAAGGATCTGGTTATGCACGGGGTAGGGTCGATGACGGGTCAACCCGCCAAAGCCCGCATAAAACTCAAGCCGGTAAAGCGAATCTTTTTGCAGGGGTGACGTCAGACAGGTGCTTACATAAGACTTATGTCCGTAGTAAACATGAATCGCGCCGCCAAAACCAAAATCACTGACCGCCGCCACCCCTTGTCCGTTGGGAACAGGCTGGGGAACGGCCGGCAGGAAGCAGATATTCGGCTCCGTGAACGAACGATTGTAAAAAGTTGTATCAGGAATGACATAACCGGTACACCCATTGAGAAATCCCGTCAGCATCTCATTCGTCGGCGTGTACCACGTAAAGGACGGCGTAAAACTCGAAAGACAGGGCGTGGATGCGTTGGAAAAGTTTGGATCGCTGATGATGTTGAGCGGATGAAATGCCGTGCGATTACAGGTGTCCTGGCCATTGGCACACATGAAAAATAGGCATAGCAATAGTATCGGGATCGTCTTTCCCATAAGCAGCAGTCACCTCGGGTCCCTATAAAGATATGATCAATTCCTGTAATGTAAGCCGCTCTCCTAAAAATGAGTAGCCGTTATTTCGGTTATCCTCCGGGTTATTTCCCCGATGCTGCCGATGCCGTCAATATCGGCGACCGATAATCTTGTCTTCATATGATCTATCGCCGGAACTGTTTGGTTCTCAAAGATGCGCACTCGCTTCAAATGGGTTTCCGGGTTTTTGTCATCCTGCCGGTCGGAGTCGGCCGCCCGCCGCAGTGCCCGGTGTAGCAGCTCTTCCCTCGGAACTTCGATATTGACGACCACTGCAATCTCCAGGTTTTTTTCCTCCACCAGGTGAAGCAGATCGTTCACCTGCGGCGTTGTCCGCGGATAGCCGTCGAGCAGGATGCCCTTGCGCCCCTTGTTCTCATCAAGGATCTTCCCAAAAAGGGTTTTCATGATAGAGTCCGGCACAAGATCGCCTTGCTCTTCATAACGGGATAGGATCAGGCCAATCTCCGTTCGGTTGGCCTTTTCCTGCCGGCACCGGTCCCCCGTCGACACATGGGCCAGCTGCAATTCCTTGCCGATAATTTCACATTGAGTGCCTTTCCCGGAATAGGGCGGCCCGGTGACGATTAAGATTTTCATAGGCCGCAAAGATACAGCGAACAGTGAGTGTCCGAAAACGAACTAATAGATTAGTAGACATTTTCCTAATCGGTTGATTAACATTTCCCTGAAGCTCTGGCACCGGTTTTGGTCCGGGTTTGGCATGCTGACAAACTATTTCACCCTCGCCTTGCGCAACCTTCGCAAGAATAAAGCACATTCCTTTATCAATATCGCGGGATTATCGATAGGGATGGCAGTAGCCATGCTCATCGGACTCTGGATAGTCGACGAGATAAACTTTGACAAGGTCAACCCAAACTACGACCGCATCGCCGCAGTGATGGAAAAGCTGACGATCAACGGTCGCGTAAATACCGGTGGCGTTGTTCCGCTGCCGTTGGAGACGGAGATGCGTAAAAGCTATAGCGGGGATTTCGCCTGTATCGTGATGACGGACTTTCCCGATAAACACATTCTGAAGATGGGTGAAAAAAGCGTAAGCTTCGTCGGGAATTTTGTCAGCTCCGAAGCCCCCGATATGCTTTCACTGCGGATGTTGAAAGGCGCCAGGGGCGCACTCGTCGGACCCGGCTCGATGCTCATCTCCTCTTCGGTGGCAAAAGCCGTTTTTGGCAAAGACGACCCGATGGACAAGGTGATCACCCTCGATAACAAAGCCGATTTCAAGGTGGCGGGGGTGTATGAAGACCTTCCCGTCAACAGCAGCTTCCACGAGGTAGCATTTATGGCGCCTTGGGACTTTTTCGTCGCCAACGCCAACTGGCTCGGCAGAAGCCCCACGGACTGGAGCGACAATTCCCTGTTTATGTATGTTCAGGCAAAGGATCCCGCCGATATCCCCCGCCTTTCCGCAAGTATAAAAAACATCGTCCGCGACCATGCCGCACCGGGAATAACCAAACTGAAACCCCAGCTCTTCCTCCAGCCCATGAGCAAATGGCATTTGTATTCGGAGTTCAAAAATGGGATCAACACGGGCGGACGGATACAATACGTATGGCTGTTCGGCATCATCGGCGGATTTGTCCTGCTGCTCGCCTGTATCAATTTCATGAACCTGAGCACCGCCCGCAGCGAGAAACGCGCAAAAGAAGTTGGAATCCGCAAAGCCATCGGCTCCCTGCGGGGACAGTTGATTGCCCAGTTCTTTGGTGAATCGATTTTCATGGCGTTGATTGCCTTTGCATTTTCCCTGCTGCTCGTATGGGTGAGTCTTCCGTTCTTCAATGAGTTGGCTGGTAAGGAGATGGTTCTGCCGGTTGGTAACGCGTTCTTTTGGCTGCTGACCCTGGCCTTTGTAGGGTTTACCGGCATCCTCTCAGGCAGTTATCCTGCGCTGTATCTTTCTTCGTTCAAGCCGGTGAAAGTATTAAAAGGCCGGTTCAAGGCCGGCAGGTCCGCGGCACGCCCGCGGGAGGTATTGGTCGTGCTGCAATTCGCCGTGTCGGTGATCCTCATCATCGGTACCATCGTCGTCTTCCGCCAGATCCAATTCGCCAAAAACCGGCCCGTGGGGTATAGCCGGGATGGCCTGTTGTATCTCGAAACCGCCACCACCGATCTGCATGACCATTTTGCCGCGTTTCGCAACGACCTGCTCAAGTCGGGCCTGATCACCGAGGTTGCCGAATCAAGCAGTCCGGCTACCGCCGTGTGGAACAACCGGGGCGATGTGAGCTGGCCGGGCAAGGACCCGTCGATGTCGGCCGACTTCGGAAACATCGGCGTAACAAATGGTTTTGGTCGCACCGTCGGCTGGCAGTTTACGGCCGGGCGCGATTTCTCGGCCAACTTTCACACGGATTCCGCCGGCCTGGTTCTAAATGAGGCGGCAGTGAGATACATGGGGTTGAAAAATCCGGTCGGCCAGATGATCAAGGTGGGACGCTTCAATCTGGCCGTCATCGGCGTGGTAAAGGACATGGTGATGGGCTCACCCTACGAACCGGTGAAGCAAACGATCTTCCGCCTGGGCAGTGGGCCCTTTGATTACATCAATGTCCGGATCAACCCTGCAGTAAGCGCGCATGATGCGCTGCGGACGCTGGAAGCCACCTGCAAGACCTATGCTCCGGCGATTCCTTTTTCCTGCAAATTCGTGAATGAGGAGTACGCCAGGAAGTTCACCAATGAACAGCGGGTAGGAAGTCTTGCGGGTGTTTTTGCCGGGCTGGCCGTATTCATAAGCTGCCTTGGACTGTTTGGAATGGCCTCCTTCATGGCCGAACAACGCGTGCGGGAGATCGGCGTGCGCAAGATAATGGGGGCGTCGACGACCGATTTATGGGTTCTGTTAAGCAGGGACTTTATGCTGCTCGTCGGCATCTCCCTGTTCATCGCGATACCGCTGGGTCGCTATTTTATGACCAACTGGCTGATGCACTATCAATACCGGAGTACGATGCCCTGGTGGATCTTTGCCGCGGCAGGCGCCGGGGCACTCCTGATCACGTTGCTGACGGTCAGCTATCAGGGCATCAGGGCAGCCCAAATGAATCCCGTAAAGGCGCTGCGCAGTGAATAAAAAAACCGCCCCCTTCAGGGAGCGGCCAAAATTTAAAAAAGAGAGCGGGCTTATTTACGGAAATCGTTGATCCCGTAATAGTAAACTTCATCACTGCCCGGATAGGTACCTTCGAGCTGGAAATTGCTTCCCTGTTTGCTGAGGGCATCCTTGAGTTCAGCCACACTATGAACCGGGATACCGCCAACTTTCGTGATGACGAATCCAGGCCGCATATTGGTCTGATTGCTGATGACTCCGTTGTGGATATTGTTGACGGCGACACCGCCGGGGATACCCATCTTCGTGGCGTCTTCCTTGCTCACATCGGAGAAGTCGGCGCCGAGGGATTCGACGGCAGCGGTCTTCGTGCTCGCAAAACTGCCCATCTTACCTTTTAAGGTCGCTTCCGTTTCGTGTTGCGAACCCTCACGGAGATAGGCGATCTTCACCTTGTCGCCGGGTTTCTGCCGGGCGACGAGTTCGGCCAGCTGCGCGTCGGTGGTTATGGGACGATCGTTGATGCTGACGATAACATCACCCTTCTTGAGTCCGGCCTCACCGGCGGCCCCCTGCGGGTCTACTTCGAGAACATGGATACCGTCTACATCGTCATTGATCCCCAATTCTTTTTTCTTTGCATCATCCAATCCTTCGGGCGCCATACTGATACCAAGATAGCCTCTTTGTACGGAACCGTATTTCATGAGATCGCCAATGACTTTCTTCATTAAGTTGGAAGGGATGCTATAGGCATAGCCGGCAAAAGAGCCGGTAGGGGAGGCGATAGCCGAGTTGATGGCGACAAGCTCCCCGTTGGTGTTGACAAGGGCGCCGCCGCTGCTGCCGGGGTTAACGGCTGCATCGGTTTGGATAAACGACTCGACAGGTGCGCTGGCCCGGGTATTGATGCCGATATTCCGCGACTTGGCGCTGACGATCCCCTGAGTCACCGTGACGTCGAGGTTCAGCGGATAGCCGATGGCCAGTACCCATTGCCCGAGCTTGACCTCATCGGAGTTGCCGATGTTCATAACGGGAAGATCCTTGCCGTCGATCTTTATCAACGCCAGATCGGTATTGGGATCGGTGCCGATTACCTTCGCGGTATAATTCCGGCGATTGTTAAGGGTCACCGTGATGTTGGTAGCGCCGTTGACGACGTGGTTATTGGTCACGATATACCCGTCATTGCTGATGATGACGCCCGAGCCCGAAGCTTTCTGATCCGGCTGTGGCATCATCCTGCCTTCGCCTTCCCCAAAGAACCGGCGGAAAAGATCCCCGCCCATGCCGCCAAACGGGTCCTGGTCATTGCCTTCGCCGGGCCTGCCGGCCACGTCCTTGAATTTCATCGTCACCTTGATATGTACGACGGAGGGTACTGCGGCAGAGGCCGCTTTCTCAAAATCTATCGGCTGAGCCGCGGTTCCGGGGACATATGCAGTTTTGACAACAGGCGCCGTTGGTTCGTCCAATACGCTATTGGTAACGCCCCGCTTCCCATTGGCAAATAATACACAACTTCCGATGACCGCAGCTGCACCGAGAAGGATTGCCTTGCTTTTCATTTTCATGATGTCTTTGCTTTTAGATGTGTTTAATGATATACTAACGGCTTCGTAGATGAATCGTTTGGACCTTGTTGTTAAACATATTCTAAAGCAAACGGTAGCATGTCATGCGACACGCCGCCGTCGTTAAAAGATTGCAAATTGACAATGAATTAGTAGGGCCAGAGGTCGAACACTCGTTGCAGGACACGCTTCTGGCTATTGGTGCCGGTGAGGACTAAAAATACCTCGTGTAGAAGGTCGTCGAAGTAAGCTGATGCGTGGCGATCTTGGCCGGATCATTGACATAGTTGAAATAACCCGCATACGAGAAGTTCGGGACCTGCTGAAACGTAAAGTTTGCAAACTTCATACCGCTGACCAGGGCGCCGGAAAAAAACTTTCCTTTTAACCCCGTCAGCATGCTCAATGGATGAAGGCTGGTCGAATCCGGCGGCCAGTATAGCACCAGCGAAGATTTAAAGTCACTGGTGTTCCAACCGGAATAGCAAATCGCGTTCGCGGTGGAGGTGTTGAATTTGATGGAGAGATTATCAATCTGATTGTTCAGCACCGTGAATTGCGCCGGATCGGGGAATGTCCACCTGGTGGGAACGCTCTTCCCATAGCTGTAAAATCCAAGTTGATCATTAGTGCTGGTAGCGCCGTTAAAATACAACTCATAGGCCTGCATGGGCTGACGGGGATATTGCAGGTCCACATTCGCAAGGGTATGCTCGTAAATGGCGTCCATAAAGTTCACATCCAGTAATCGGTTGGTGGTGTCGGTTATCCCGAGAAAAGTCGTGCCGAAGTAGGACATCTGAAAAGGGATATTGCGCGGATAGGTGACCGAAAGGAGCGTGTCCATATGTGCGCCGTCCAGGGTGTCTTTGTTCCTGGTTGGAATATAGAGTTTGTACAACCCCAGCTGGGGTATCGAAAAGTAGTTGTAGGCGCCGGGATATCGCTGATAACCGAGGTCGAGGGTATTTTCCGACGGGCTGAAATTCGCTCCTGTTTTGGAATCCACAGACCCGTTGTTAAAGAAAAAAGTCTGGAAGATATCGGTCCCAACAGCTCCAACCGCGGGGAAATGAGTGATGAAGAGGCTGCTGGCAGTAGTGTTCGGCAGGGAAGAACGAAATCCAGTCACATAGGACGAAGGCAATGCATTGATCCAGGTCGAGGGATTGATGCTCTTGTATACGGTGAGATCATGTCGCCCATCGACGGTGTCGACAAGCGTGAGGTCCACAACGCCGGCACTGGTGGATAGGGCCGCCTTCACCGTGGCGGCATAACTGACGATGGTGTCGAGCAACACCTTCCCGCCGGGCTCGCTGATGATCATTTCATAGGATACGTTTCCGGAATACGCTTTTGGATTGGCGAGATTGATGTTCATCGTGCCGGAAGTGGCAGTACCGCCCGGCGTAACGGGCTTTGGCAGCGAAGAATCTTTATGACAGGCGGCAAGCAGTACAATCGGCAAAAGGACGGACAGGCCGGTGCGGACATTCATGATGGGCGGTTTAGGGAAGCGCCAATTTAGGGAGAAATCCGCTATAAAACAACCGCGCGCCGTGTCACCGGCTCAGGGTACGGGCTTCTTCCGAAATACCCTGATCTCGACCCGCATATTCTGATCCGCCTCTCCACGGGTGGTAGGATGGGCGTTGCGGGGATTGGTATTCCCCTTCCCCTTGTAGAGAAGCCGGTCGGGATCGAATCCCTTTTCGATCAGATGGTCATAGATGAATTTGGCCCTTTTTACCGATAGGATATACAACGGGTCGTTGGTTGGCAACGGGGCACCGGGGGAATTACAATATCCGTCGATCTCCAGGAAGCGCTCTCTAAACGTGAGGAGATAGCTGGTGTATTTCGGCAGAGACATTTGCGCGGCGTCCGTCAGGACGGTCGTATTGGCGTAAAAACGGATATCCTCCAGTTCGAAGACGGTGTCCGGCTCGGCGGCCGGTGGGTTGGAATCTGCCGCAACGAGGGCCGGGAGCGGCGTGGGCGGCGACGGGCGATGCCAGTAAACGATGGTAACCCGCCGGCTCCCGCTGTCGTCACCCGGCAGCGGCTCGGTTTCGCCATGGGCCTCGATCCGGGTGATCAGCGAAGAATCGGGGCCCAGCCATTGCCGGAAAAGCGTCATCGCGGCAAACGCGCGACGCCGGGAAAGCTGTTGATTGTATGCTGGATTGCCGACGGTATCGGTATGGCCGGTGATGCTGATGGAGTCGATATCCCCATTGCTGCTGATCTCCCCCTTCGTCCGCAGCCGGTCGCTCACAAACAGCCGGAAGGCCGCGGTGTCCGCCGGCCGGATCCCGCTTCGATCAAAGGGAAAATGAAGAATAAAGGTATCGGTCTTCGCCTGCTGGGCGCTGCCCGCCAGCCCGGCAAGAAATAGGAAAAAAAGCGCTATACATCGGACCGCTGTATGCATGATACAAGGTAAGATAATTTTATAGATTGCCCCAGATGCCGTACTCTTGTATCGACCAAACGGCTATCGCACATGAGAACCCTTTCCCTTCTTCTTTGCTGCTGTCTGTGGTTGAGCGGCTTTTCGCAGGATACAACTGCAAAGAATACCATCCCCGTCGTAGAAACGACCATCTCGGGTATCCACCAGGCGCTGCGAAAAAAGACCTGCACCTGCGAAGGCCTGGTCAGCGAATACCTGCGCCGGATCGCGGCCTATGACAAGCCCACCGGTCTGAATGCGATCATCCTGACAAATCCCGATGCCCTGTCCATCGCCCGCAGCCTGGATGTGGAATATGCCCGGACCGATCAGCTGCGTCCCCTGCACTGTATCCCCCTCATCGTAAAAGATAACTACAACACAAAAGGATTGCAAACGACCGCGGGTTCGCTCGCGCTGAAAGGCTATGCCCCGGCCACCGATGCGACACTCGTACGCCGGCTGAAGGATGCAGGCGCCATCGTCCTGGCAAAATCCAATATGGCAGAGTGGGCCTTTAGCCCGATGGTCACCATCAGCAGCATCGCCGGCGAGACCCATAATCCCTATAACCTGGACTATGTTCCGGCCGGTTCCAGCGGTGGAACGGCAGCGGCAGTTGCCGCCAATCTCGGCGAAGCCGGCGTAGGCACCGACACGGGGAATTCCATCCGCGGACCTTCCTCACACAATTCACTGGTGGGGTTTCGCTGTACCATCGGATTGCTGAGCCGCGACGGGATCTTCCCGCTATATCTGCGCAATGATATGGGCGGACCCATGGCCCGGACCGTCGAGGATGCGACCCGCCTGCTCGAGGTGATGGTGGGCTATGATCCCGCCGATCCCATCACCCGCTACAGCAGCGGCAGGATCCCGGTCAACTATACCCAATACCTCGACAAGCGCGGCCTTCGGGGCACCCGTATCGGGGTCTTCCGCACCCTTAGCGACCGCAATCCCGACCCCCAGGTCAAAGCACTTTTCGAAAAAGCGATCAGCGACCTCCGCCGCGCCGGCGCTATCATCGTCGACAATGTCACCGTCAACAACTTCGACTCACTCGCCGACAACCAATGGTGCGAAGTCTTCCACCAGGATATCGACCGCTACCTTTCCAACCTCGACCCCGCGCCGCCCGTGACCAACCTGCGCGAGATCGTCGCCTCGGGAAAATACTCGGCCTATATCAAGGACGATCTCCGCGAAGAACTGGAAAAAGGCGTAACCACGGATACCCTCACCCACCAGTGCGATGACGCCTATACCGATCCCCGGCGGATCGCCTTCCGCGACTCGATGGTAGCCGCAATGGATCGCTACAAGGTTTCCGCCATCATCTATCCTACCTGGAACAATCCCCCGGCCCGCATCGGCGACTTCAAAGGCTATAAAGGCGATAACAGCCAGATCATCGCCCCGCATACCGGCCAGCCCGCTTTCACGATCCCCATGGGCTTCACCTACGATCACCTGCCCGCAGGCCTGCAATTCCTCGGCCGCCCCTTCGACGAACCAACCCTCATCCGCATCACCTACGGCTACGAACAAGCGACAATGCACCGCCGCCCCCCGGAAAAATTCCCCGAGCTGGCAAGCAAATAACCGGGCAAAGGTCTCTGGAAGTTTTTGAATACGTGATCGAACCAGATGCTGAATTGCAGCTCCCATACACCATGGTCGAAATAAAGGAAGGTCAAATCTCCAACTCACGATTCTTCACCGCAGTAGTTTCATCGGCTGAGTTTAGAGTCAGGACGATTAA
>NZ_DASYCH010000016.1:0-32556 GCF_036500295.1 Puia sp.
GAACGGCACAGAATGCCGCCCCATTTGATCATTCCTTTTTTCTTCAACTGCCTGTCGATACTACTTTGGAGAAGGACGAACTGTCGGGATTGCAGCTATTCAGGGTAAATGTGAAGAAACCAAAAACGGAAGATGCCAGACATCAGAAGCCGCCAATCCTTACCGATACCGATCTGTCCAGGGCTTGGTTTGTGGACGATACGCCAAAGGTCGCCGGGGTCAAATACCTGAAAATCTTCGTGAACCGGCAACTGCTCCCAAACACGCCATTTGTCGTGTTGCTTACCTTCAGGCCGAGTCATTTGTACCTCGATAAATTTAACCAGATCAACCAGGAAATCCATGAAAAATCCCTCGATGCGGCAAAAAAAGATTATGACGAGCTTAGCAGCAAACAAACGGTAGAGGGGTCGAATATTTCCGTCATCTGGACGAAGAGCTATGAAGAGTATGAATCGGACTATAACCGGCTGATGTCAGACTTTTATGACGATATCAACGACAAGGACAGGGTGATAAGCCAAAGCCTGACTACCATCAGGAACAGTCTTCTTCACGATAAGGAATTCAACATGAACGACCTGTTCAAGTGCAATTGCGAGGAAGATATGATCGCTAAGGAACTTTTCGCCGATTCCACCCAATTTCTCATTCCGCTGCAAATCCTGTTAAATGTCAATGACATCCTTCCTTACCTTGGAAACGGGCAGGTCAATATCCAGGAATTTGAACCCTATAAAAGGCTCGAAATGCACGAGGTAAAAAAGCGGATCGAAAATTATGGGCGGCTGAAAAAGGCACTTGTTAATATCAGTTATTTTTTTTCTTTGAGTTCCTACGCCCGAAAGGTAGAGGATGCGACCCGTCGGGCGATCTACAATGCCGTCTATGATGCGCTGGCGGTGATCGACAAACGAACAAAAGCGTTGACTGACGATTACAAAAAGATGCGGGACGCACTGAACACGTTGGACAATCTTTTTTCGGCATCATTAGCGTATGGCGATGTTTCACCCCAGGGCGAAGATTTGCAGACCGCGTCGGGGCATTATATCATTGCCGATTTTGGCCTTGCCAACGCCTTTACCTTTGTCAATAATAAGGGTGCCTATACCCTGCTTCCCTACCTGGGCGTGAACTTCAGCTTTATCGCAATTGATAAATCGCAGCCGCTCAGTGCCATCCAGAACAAACGATTTGCGCATCATTTATCAGCGGTGGTGGGACTGACCACCTCCGCGCTTACCCGGCAGGGTACCGGCGATCTGACAAAAACCCTGTCCGCGGTGGCGGGCATCGCCTACCGGTGCAGCCGGGCATTTCGGGTCACGGTGGGTGGATTGATTTATAAAAGGGATAATCCAAATCCGCTGCTGCCGCAGCGGGTCACCGTCGGACCGATGGTGGCGCTGTCGCTCGATCTGGACCTGGCCAAATGGTTTGGGGATCTTAAAAGTAAATTATACTAGCATGAAAATCCATTGTCACTATATACTCTTTTCCGGCTTTTGCGCAGCCCTCTGCTGGTTGACCGGTTGCCAGAAGCATCTCAACGTCAAAGAAGTGATCTCCCTCCATGCCAGCAGCGACCAGCTCCTTGCGGATGGCAGTGCAAAAGATATCCTTTATGCCGATCTGCCCATCGCCACGCTGGCAAGTTTGCGCGGAGTTACTTTCAAGGCCAGCTCGGGTCTCTTCGATAATGGGGCCGACACGATGTCCGTATTTGCAAACAGGACCGATGTCACGGTCAACAAGATAACGGCGTCGGTGGTCCTGCACGCCTCACTTCGCAGTGGGCCGGACACGGTTTCGGCAAGCACTTCGACGGTACCCCAGCAGACCGACTTCGTTTATCTGACGCTTAATCCGTCATCTCCCGCCACGATTCAACTGACCCCGCTGTTTTTGCAACTTACCAATGTTTTTGGAATGCAGGTGGCGTTCACCGGCCTGCTTCAAAATGCCGATGGAGGAATGGTTTCGCAGGGAGTAAAAGTAAAGTTTATCGATCAGGCCGAGGACAACCCGACTCTTCCCAAAGGCGTTTTTTCGCCGCAGGTGGCGGTGCTTGACACGGCGTCTGTGGTATCGACGACCTACTATCCACCGTTGCTTCCGGCGGGGTCGGCCGGAGTGTATATCGTCATCACGGCCATCATCCTGGATGCATCGGATCAGCCGACGAATATGACGGCAACAGCCCGGATATTTATTTCACCCTCATAATACCATTATCAGTTTATGGCAAAGCAAAAAAAGGTCGCGAAGAAGGCCGCAAAAAAACCGGCAACAAATGCCGCA
The DNA here is from genome assembly GCF_036500295.1 of Puia sp. NCBI lineage: Bacteria > Pseudomonadati > Bacteroidota > Chitinophagia > Chitinophagales > Chitinophagaceae > Puia > Puia sp. Next base: position 2,305 of record NZ_DASYCH010000016.1, read on the forward strand.
AAGGATATAGGCGCGCATGCGTCGGAATTTTTCGAGGCCGCGAATAAGGGAGTTCCCGCCAACGACCATCAGAAGGTCATCTTTTTAAGGAAGATCGGTTCTGGCGCTGCGCCGGCGGAAGCGTCAAAGGCGCATGTCAAACGGTTTAACCAGGCGCTGGCAGGGTTTGCAAATACCAGGGAACTGGAAGTTGACGAGTTGGCGCAATGCGGGGACAACAAACCGGATAGTGCGACTGCTGTTTGTAAACTTCCCGGGGATAAACTCCCAACATTCCATACAAAAGGACAATGCTGCAATCATCATAATAACGATAATTAGCTGACGCGGGAACTCAGGCGAGATGCCGGCTCAATCCCATGTCTTTTCGCCCTTCTTCATCCGGTCCAGGGTCGCCTGATAACCGGGCCGGTCGTAGTGGCCGGCGGCGTCGCGGGCTTTCTCTTCCCAGGCGATGGCCTCGCCCTTTTTGCCCATTTTGTAAAGGATATTGGCATAGGTATCCATATACCCGGCGACGGGTTTGTCTTTGAACGAACGCCTGCTCCATTCGAGGGCTTCGGTGACGCAGTTCATGTCCGGACAGTAGCTGAAGACCGTGAAGGCAAAGCTGTTTAGCTGTTCGACGCTGGCATGGGCGCCATACTTCTGCATATAGGCGACGACGGCCGTTTGGAAATTGGGCCAGTCCTTTTCATGTTCATAGTACAACGCTTTACTCAGCGCGATGACTTCGGCCGCCTGGGCGGGATATTTTGACTCGAGCGGTTGCTGGACAGCCGCCCAATTGGGGCCGGCAGGATTGAAGTCCTGCAACTGCGGCTGCACATATTCCCGCAGAAGGGTGATATTGACCAGCCGTTCGGCCTTGCCGACCCCCATGATTTCGTCCGCTTCGGCGGAATGATGCAGAAACAGCTCGAAGCCCGGATCGGTGGTCTGCCGCGTGTATCTGGCCAGCAGATCCAACCCCACCGGGGTATAAGGACTGGACTGTGTCGGCTGCCAGGCCTGGAAGACTTTTAGCCCATTTTGCATATCATAGCTGTCGAGACATTGATAAGCCAGCCGGCGCAGGAAACCGGAATCCCGCCGCCCGCCAAAAAACTGAATCAGCTGGGTATAATATTGTTTTGTCGTATCGAATGCGCTTCTTACGATCGTGATAAATTCCCTGGCGGTGTTGGTGCCGCCTACAATCTTATGAAGGATTCGCCCATTGGGGGCGAAGATCAAAAATGTCGGATAGGCGTTGACCCCGTATCGCGTTTTGATCATCCGCGCATCCGCGTACCAGCGTTTCACGGCCGGCTCATCATTAGCTGTTGTATCCATCTGTATGCGGACATTGATAAACCGGGGATTGAAAAAATCTCCTGCCGTTTGCAAACTGAAAACGGACCCGCTCATATACCGGCAGGGGCCGCACCAGGTCGCAAAGCAATCGACAAGAATGTATTTGTTTTCGGCCATTGCCCTGACTTTTATGGCCGGCCAGGAGAGATGATCTTCGAATTTGACACCCTTGTCCAGATATCCCTGCGCATAAGCCAGGTGAACGGAAAGGGCGATACCCGCAAAGAGCAGGAAGGAATGGATAAGGCGATACATGAAAATGCTTTTATGCAATGTAAGCCCCTTCACTGCACAAAATTCAGCAGGATCAATTCCAGCCGGATGGTGCGCGCTTTGTCGCCGGGATGGTGGAACCAGTAGGACCAGGCCCCATCCTTTCTTTGAACGCCCGGCTGCGAGCAGAGCGGGTGCGTGGATAGGGCATTTGTCGCGGTGCGGATGACACTGCTGAAATCCCGCACTTCGCGGTTGAAGATGAGGATAGCCGTTTTCTCGTCCCGCCAGTTGACATAGCGGGTGAGCAATTGGGTTACCCCCTCGAGGAGATAGACTTCGCCCCGCCAGATCTTGCACTCGGCGATAAAGAGATTGGTCCCTTCCTTATCCCATACGAGGATATCGGTCTTGCCTTTCGAATGGAAGACCTCGCCCTTGGCAGAGTAGTCAGGGGAGACGCTATTAAGAAACGGCAGAAAATAATTTCTATAGCGCTCCTCGTTGAAGTTCTCGTTCAGTTCGGGATAGTTCTCGAAGTCCTTGCCGAGTTTGAGGATGAAGTCGATGATCTCGAAGTAGCGGTCGTCGCTGAGCTGCGAGACGGGCGCTGGCATGGCGGCGGTGCCGGAGGCCATGCGCTTCCCCCGCGACGTCGCCGGAGCTTCCCTTGCAGGCGTTTCTGCTGCCGGAGTTTCAACCGTTGCGGCGGCGTTCGCCAGGTCGCGCCGCAGGGAATGCTCGATCCACTTGATAAGATTGATCATCGCGCGGTATTCGGCGACATGCGGCGCGACCGAGCGGAACGGCATCACGGCCATTTTCGTCGGCAGGGCACAGAACCGTTGCGTCGCCCTGTACAGCGACCCGATATGGCGATCGCTGAGCCACAGCTTGCCGATCTCATCGGGGACGGAACCGACGGTCCCCGGATAGGTGGAGAGGACCTTGTGGCGGATCAGCAGTTCCGGCCGCAGCCGCATCAGCTGGATATAGTCTTTTAGTTCTTCGACCATTTGTTTTTTGAACTCCACGGGGTTGCGGTGCATGGCCAGCCGCCCCTGGTATTCCTTTGCCTGGAGCCAGCTCGCCTGGAAGCCGGTGATCAGCTGAAAGAAGGCGGGTTCGTCCAGGGGATAGCGGTTGGCGGTGGAGGGTAGCGGCCATTGCCACTGCCAGGCCTTGGCGCTGTGATATTTTTGTTTGCCGGCACGCGCCGGTTTCGACCCGCCGGGGGAGGGGCCGATCGAGGGCGCTACCATCCGGCTAATGGCGGCATCGACCTTTTGTGGGGCCGTTTGCAAGATGTTCGAGGGGATCGGTTTTGGGTGGCGGGACACCGGCGTTTCCGGCGGCTGGGTGATCGCGCGGCGTAACTCGCGGAACTTGCCCCTGTACAGCAGCACCACCGGCTGGACAAAGATCAGGGCCAGCCCGATCCACGCCATGATGAGCCTCGTCACGGTATGCTGGTCGGTCAACAGGCCGGCGTTGAAGCCGCAGACGAGGACGCCCACGTTGCGGAAGACGATGACCCAGGCATTCAGCCAAACAGGTTTTATATCCGGCAGCGAACCGGGCGGGGCGAAGAAGATGCGATCCAGCGGCAGGATCAGCGTCATGCTCATCAGGCAATAGGGGATGGCGGCGGCGTTGTTCTTATCCATGAAGATCGTCAGGGCGATGATCGCATATACCGGCCCCATCGTCCACCGGCCAAACTTCAAAGCGCCCTGGTTGGTAAGGGTGGTGTTGCCGGGAAGATGCGTGACGACCGGCATTTTTTTGGCAATGACCCAGAAGAGCGGCCAGGCATAAAGGATGCACAGCGCCAGTGCGAAGAGGGCGGCCGTGGCGTTCCCATCCATCCCGACAAAGGCGATCATCGAAACACCCATGATCAGGGCGAGGCAGAGCCGGGAGATGAACAGGAGGATATACATTCGGGTTTCAGGTAAGATTAAAAAGGATCAGCTCGAGCCGGATGGTCCGTGCGGCGTCGACGGGATGACGAAAAAGGTAGGACCAGGAGGCGGGGTCACGTTTGCCTGCCAACGCTTTATACAGCGGGTGACGGGCCATTGCCCCGGTGGCAGTCGTCATCAACCCGGTGAAATTGCGGACGCTTTGGTTGAAAACGATGATCGCCGCCTTCTCGTCGCGCCAGTTGATATAATTGTGGAGAAGCTGGTCGACGCCGGCGAGGAGGTGGGTCTCACCGTTCCATAATTTACATTCGGCGATAAAGATGTTATTGCCGTCGTTGTCGCAGACGAGGATATCCGTTTTGCCCCGGCGGTTGAACACTTCCCCTTTCGCCGTATAATCACGGGAGACCGCATTGAGAAACGGCAGAAAATAATCGCGATAGCCCTGCTCGTTAAACTTGTCGTTGAGGTCCATGTAGTGTTCCAGATTCTTGCCGAGGCGGATGATATAATCGATGATCTGGTAATACATCTCATCGGTGAGGAAGGCCTGCGGTCTCGGGGGCATCGTAGGGAGGGATGCCCCGTCGGACGGGATCTCGGAAACCGGGGTCGCAACGGGTTGGGCGATCGGGGTGATGACGGGCCATTCGACGGGCCAGGGATGGTCACGATGCCGGATCACGCGGGTGAGTTTGATCATCGCGCGGTACTCGGCGACATAGGTGAAGACCTTTCTCATCTTCGATATGCCCGCGTTCTTTTTTGATCCCGACGCTTTCGGTGATCCCGGCTCCTTCGCCCAGGCATCCAGCGCTTCGAACAGCGAACGGACCCCGGCCCTTACGCGCCAGGTGTCGGCGATCTCGTCGAGGATCGAGCCATCGGGATGACGGGTGCTTTGCAGGAGCGGCTGCTTTTTTATCGTCTCGGCATAGGCGAGCACCTCGGCGATCTTTTCCGCTTTAAACTGGTCGCGGTGGGGATTCTGTTCCAACTGCTGCCAGTAATCGCGCGATTCAAACCATTCCACCTGGAAGTCATGGATCAGCAGGTCGAAATAGGGTTGCCGGAGATGGATCTTCTGGATATGGAAGGCCCGGGTCTTTGCATTGCGATAATACAGTTTCTTCGAGTATTGCGGGTTGCCCTTCAGCAGCAGCACGACGGGGGACAGGAGTACCAGGACCGCGGCGGCCAGCGCCCCGACGTTCCGGTCGAAGGAGTATTCGCGTACGCCGATCGTTGCGACTACGATCCCCGTGAGGACCCCCGCGCAGCGGCTTAGAAAAAGCGCCGAGGACAACCCGTCGGAATACCCCTGCGGGACGTGGACGAAGATCAGCCGGTCCAGGGGCGAGGTCATAAGGAGGCCCATGAGCCAGAAGGCCATGGCAAACCAGGGGTTGTCGTGGGAAAAACCGATGATGGCGATGATCGAGAAGGCGATGCCTACCGGCCGGCGAAACTCCGGGATGTCACTGGTGTCTTCCATCCGGCCGACCCTTTGTTTGAAGGTGAACAGCTCCGTCCGGCTGAGCGCCAGGCTGGCGCCGATGAACCCCAACCCCGTTTGCATCAGCAGGGCCGTCCCGGCAAGCCAGCTCCCCACCCAGTAATAGCCGATGGCATACCCCAGGTAGACGAGGCATAGCAGCATGCGGAGGAAGAAGGCAAAATCGCTCATAGGTTCAGTTCAGGGGAGTCGGGGGATAAACGTTAAAAATAGGCGGTTTCTTGCGTTTTAGCAATGCCCCGGGAAGGCCAATTTGGCTGCCCGGAGGCTTGGTGCCGTAAGTGCCGGTGGGGGCAGGATCGTAAGTGCCGGATAGTCAGGCCTGCAGGTGCCTGGAGTCACGGCCGCCGGGTGCCGGGCGGCTCAGGACCGCAGTGTGGCTTCAGGGAATTCGATGTGGAGCTGATCTTTCGACGCCATCCGCGGACTCTCATGGCGCTTGTTAGCCACGATGTTACTCAGGGTCCATTCCACGCGCTCTTCGAAGGCGTGCTTGCGGACCGTGCATTCTTCCTTCGTACAGATGCGACACCCGAAATCGGTGCACGCGTCGGTATGAACGAAAAATTCCATCGATTCCCCAAACCGGCTACGGATCAGGCTCGTGAGCGCATCGACCTCGATATGGGCCTCCAGGACATTAAGGTACCAGGGCACGGTCAGATGGCAGTCGACATGGAGGAGACCGCCGTACTTGATGACGCGGAGATTGTGGAGATCGATCCAGTTCCTGCGCCGGTTTTGATTGAGATAGCCGACCATCTCCTGCAGCAGCTGCAGGTCGGCCTCGTCCATGATGCCGGCGACGCTCTTGCGGAGGATATGATAGCCGGTGTAGAGGATGATGCCCGCGAAGATGATGGAGACCACGCTGTCGAGCCAGGCGAGGCGGGTGAACCAGATGGCGACGAGCCCGACGATGATCCCGATGGTGGAGTAGGTGTCGGATTGCAGGTGCTTGCCGCCGGCCTGCAGGGCGATGGAATTGTTGCGGCGGCCTTTTGAGATACAGATGGCGCCGACGATGAAATTGACGATGGCGGTGAAGGCTACAAGATAGATCCCCTTATCGAGTTTCTGGATGGCATGAGGACGGATAAAGCCGATGATGGCTTCGTAGATGATGATGAGTCCGGCCATCACGACCAGCGCGCCTTCGACGGCGGCGGAGAGGAATTCCGCTTTGCCATGACCGTAGGGATGATCGACATCGCGGGGCTTTGCCGCAACGTGAAGACTGTAGAGTCCGATAAACCCGGCGATGACGTTGACCGTGCTTTCGAGGGCGTCGGTGAGGACGGCGATACTCTGCGTGAGGTAGTAGGCCGCCAGCTTCAGAAAGAAAAGCAGCGTGCCGATAATGGCTACCCAGCGTTGGATGGAGATATTTTCCCGGGCTTTGTCCATGCGTTGGTTATGCTTCCGTCGGCGGGGCCTTACGGCGTCGGACGGTCAGCAAAGGTCTGATTTTCCGCGTCATCCGGAAATAAAATTCCTTATTAAAAAGCTGGGAATCGTTAAGGGCTTTATAGATCAGGAAGATCCCGATGGGCGTGAGCACATAGGTGGGCATCCACATTCCTGCAAACGGGCTGAGTACCGCCTGCCCCACAAATTTCTTCCCGAAGTTATTCAGCAGGAAGAAGATGACGAAGAAGATGACGGCGAAGACCAGGGGCATGCCGATACCGCCCTTTCGGATGATGGACCCCAGGGGCGCACCGATGAGAAACATGACCAGACAGGCGACGGCCATCGTGATCTTTTCATGCCAGGCTTCCTCGTGCATGATCAGTTGGTGTTCCTGGACGGCATAGAGCGACACGGGCTGGAAGAGCGAGACCTTGGAGGTGCTGATGGTGTTGATGCTTCGGTCGAGGACGACATTGCGGACGCTGTCCGGGAGAAGATCGAAAAACCGGACCTCGGGCGGAGTTTTTGCTACGCGGCCGGTGGTGGGATAGACGGGCGCCTGACCCGGGGGCGTAACCGGAGGGTTAGCAGGGGGCGTCGCCGGCGGCACGTGAGTAGCCGCGGTTGACTGGCCGGGAGTAGCCGTGGGTGCCTGGCCGGGAGGGTGAGCCGCGGCGGCAGACTTGGCCGCCGAATCGGGGCGTTTTGCGGTGGCGTGGCTGGTATCGGGCCGGCTTTTTGCGCGTTCTTTTGCGAGGGCATCCTGGGCCTTGGCAAGTGCTTCCTGCGCCTTGCGGATCGAATCGCGCGCCTTGTCGGTGGAGTCCTGTTTTTTCAGGTCGAGTGCCCATTCGCGGTGCAGTGCCTTGCGAACGCTGTCCATGGGCAGGAGGAACTTCGAGGGTTTGGTGGGGGTTTTCCCGATCTCATTCCAGCCGGTGGTGTCGAGATAGCGGGGAAATTTGAGCCCCGCATTGATGACCTGCTCGGCCTGTCTGCGAAGCCGGGCGCCGTTTTGTTTTATCGAGTCGATGGCATGGGTCAGCTGCAGGATGGTGAGCATCTGGAAATTGCCTTTGAAGGTGCTGTCATCCGTCTTGTTCATTTTAAAGGAGCTGAGGTCCATCACCATCTTGTACTTCTTGAACTCCATGCGGATCAGTTCGGTGCCGCTGCTGACGCCGCGGTCGCCTTTTTCCTGGTAGCGGGAGCCGCTGTTGAGCGTGAAGACGAGGTTTTGTTTATTGGGGGCGACTACCATCGTGCCGGAGTCGGCGACGATCATATTGTCCTGCTGGCCGCTGTTGTTCTGCTCGTAGATGATGACGTTGCGGATGGTGGAGTCGTCGGCTTCTTTCTTGCCGATCTTTATCACGAACCCCTCGATCTTGTCGAAGAACACACCCTCTTTGATATCGAAGGCGGGCTTCGTCACGATGATATCGTATTTGAGGGTGTTCATCTTGAGATTGGCGATGGGCAGGATATTGTTGTTGAAGTAGAACGCGATGCAGGTGATGACCACCGATACGCCAAAGAGGGGCCGCAGGAAGCGGAGCAGGGAGATGCCCGCGGATTTGATGGCGACGAGTTCATAGGTCTCGCCGAGGTTGCCCAGGGTCATGATGGAGGAGAGCAGGACGGCGAGCGGGAGGGCCAGGGGGACGACGGTGGCGGCGACATAAGAGAGGAGGCGGAGCACGGTCCAGATGTCGAGACCTTTGCCGACGACGTCATCGATATAGAGCCACATGAACTGGAGGACCAGGACGAAGAGGGTGATGAAAAAGGTAGCGATGAAGGGCCCGATAAAGGCCTTTATGATGAGAATATCGAGTTTTTTGAACAGGCGGCTGAGCACGGGGGAGTTATATTTGCTATATGAGTGACGCAAAGTTACAGCTTTCGGCAGAGGAAATGCGGCTGGTGACCGATCCGGGGGTCATTTTAACGAAGAATTCGGTGATGGCCAAGGTGGTAGAACTGATGGCGGGCCTGAGTGAGGAGTATCAGAAGATCTTGGTCGATGTACTCAATAACCCCGCCGCCGTCCCTCCAAAGATCAGCCGGGGCGAGAATTATCTTGGCTTTCCGTGGGTCATGCTCGACTACCCCCGCAACTTTAGCCGCGAGGACGTATTCGCCATCCGCACGATGTTCTGGTGGGGCCATGCCTTCAGCATCACCTTGCATCTCAAAGGCGGCTACAAGCGGGAGACCTTAACCAGGATCAAGGCCCGCTGGGCGCAGCTGGCGGCCGCCGGTTTCCATGTAAGCGTCTCGGGCGACGAATGGCGGCACGAACATACGCCGGATAATTACAGGGAAATAAGCGATGTGAACGCGCTGGAAACAGGAGAGGAATTCCTAAAACTGAGTGCGGCGATTGAACTTCACCGTTGGGGGCACGCGCCTGAAGCCTTAACGAGTATGTTCAAAACTCTGATAAGCGTGTTGTTTTTGCCAATAACCGTGCAGCCCGGCGGAAATGCCGGCCGACGGGAGGGCCATTAGTTACCCAGCCGGTGAAAGAGATCCTTCACCTGGTAGCTCCAAAGCTGACTCTGATCTTTTACCTCACTCTTGCCGGCAAAGTCCTTGATCACGAGAATGGTCTGGTTGGTCACTTCCGATTTTTCGATGCGGAACTCGAAGAATTCCTCGACGGGGGCATCCATCCAATGGAAACGGATGAACTTCTCGAATTCGCTTTCGGTTACTTCCGCCCGGTCGGTTGTACCATTCCAGGAAAAGCTGAACACATTATCCCGTTCGTCTACTTTATCTGCAAACCACTCCTGCAATCCTGCGGGGGTGCTTAAAAATTCGTATAAGATCGAGGGTGAACATCTGACCGGATACTCTAGAATAAATTGTTGTTTCTTCGTCATCTATTTCATTTGAATCTTTGAGATCGCCTCAGGCGCAATGATAGAAAAAAAACTCATCCATCAAAATTTTATTTCAGACAAAAATCCCTATGGCAAATGGGTAGTTTTTAATGAAATTTTAATGCAAATGGGCTGATAGTCAATGTTTTGTTAAAAAAATTGGTGATGGTGGCCAAATTCGGTAAATTCACAATTACATCTACACTGAATCAGTTGTCGACTTTTTGATACAAGAAAAGAATTATTTGTTCGTTTTACCAAGACTAAGATCATTTAAGCCAAATTTTACGAAAAAAGACCCGCCTGCGCGGGAAGTTGTTGGAAACGTAGCCTTAAACCTAAAAACCCTTTAAAGACCTCTGCCTATGAGCATGCGTCAACTGAAGATCACGAAGAGTATAACGAATCGTGAATCTCAGAGTTTGGAGAAGTACCTGCAGGAGATCGGGAAAGTAGAGTTGATCAGTCCCGAAGAAGAAGTAAAACTCGCCATCCGTATTAAGCAGGGAGATCAAAAAGCTCTTGATAAATTAACCAAAGCCAACCTACGCTTTGTTGTTTCCGTCGCCAAACAGTACCAGAACCAGGGGCTGTCGCTGCCCGATCTCATCAATGAGGGCAACCTTGGTCTGATCAAGGCCGCCCAACGTTTTGATGAAACGCGCGGTTTTAAATTCATCTCTTACGCCGTATGGTGGATCCGTCAGAGCATTTTGCAGGCATTGGCCGAGCAATCGCGGATCGTCAGACTCCCACTCAACAAAGTTGGTTTGACCAATCGCATTCAGAAGGCATATTCGCATCTGGAGCAGGAGTTTGAACGGGAACCCTCAGCCGAAGAACTGGCCGAACTGCTCGAGTTGGATATCGACGAGGTCTCTTCCACGCTCGGCATCGCCGCCCGTCACGTAAGCATGGACACCCCGCTTTCCGAAGGCGAGGACAACACGCTGATCGATGTGCTGGTGAATCCGAATGCCGAACTGGCCAATTCGAACATCGAGCATAAAGAGTCACTCAAGCAGGAGATCGACCGCAGCCTCAAGACATTGACCGAACGCCAGAAAGAAGTTATCTGTTTCTTCTTTGGGATCGGCGTCGACCATCCGATGAGTCTCGAGGATATCGGCGAGAAGTTTAACCTGACGCGTGAGCGGGTTCGCCAGATCAAGGATAAGGCAATCACGAAGTTGCGGAGCAACAGCCGGAGCAAGATGCTGCGGAGTTATCTTGGAATTTAAATATTAGCTATCGAGTAGAAAAATACACTGAAAAAGAACTAATTTTGTCCTCCCGAGAGTGAATGTAACGTGCTTACATTCACTCTCTTCATTTTCAGTATGTTCGAGAGTTTATCCGAGAGGCTGGAATTAGCCTTCAAACAAATAAAGGGCGAAGGCCGGATCACGGATCTGAATATCGCGGCGACGCTAAAGGATATCCGGCGCGCGCTGATCGACGCGGATGTCAACTTCAAGATCGCGAAGGAATTCACGGATACGGTCAAGGAAAAGGCCACGGGGCAGAAGGTGCTGACGGCCGTCAGCCCGGGGCAGCAGATGGTGAAGATCGTCAAGGACGAATTGGTGGAACTGATGGGCGGCAGCGAGAGCGAATTGAACGCCAAGGGCAGTCCCGCCGTGATCCTGGTCGCCGGGCTGCAGGGTAGCGGTAAAACGACGTTTTCCGGGAAACTGGCCAGTTACCTCAAGGGCCGCAAGGGGCTTTCCCCCCTGTTGGTGGCCGATGACATCTACCGCCCGGCCGCTATCGAACAGCTGAAGGTCCTCGGCGCGCAGATCGGGGTGGACGTGTACAGTGAGCCGGAGAACAAAGACGCGGTGCAAATCGCGCAAAACGCCATCAAAGAAGCCCGCGCCAAAAATAAGAACGTGGTGATCATCGATACCGCGGGCCGTCTGGCCATTGACGAGGCGATGATGCAGGAGGTGGCCGCGATAAAAAGCGCCGTCAGCCCGGGGGAGATCCTGTTTGTCGTGGATTCCATGACGGGGCAGGACGCCGTGAATACGGCGAAGTCGTTTAACGATCGCCTCGACTTTACCGGGGTGGTACTCACCAAGTTGGATGGGGATACCCGGGGTGGGGCGGCGTTGTCGATCAAGTATACGGTCAACAAACCGATAAAATTCATCAGCAGCGGGGAGAAGATGGATACGCTGGATGTGTTCTATCCCGAGCGGATGGCGCAGCGGATCCTGGGGATGGGGGATATCACGACGCTGGTGGAGAAGGCCCAGGCGCAATTCGACGAGGCGGAAGCCAAGAAGCTGGAGAAGAAGATCCGGAAGAATCAGTTCGATTTCGAGGATTTTATGCAACAGCTGCAGCAGATAAAGAAAATGGGCAACCTGAAAGATCTGATGGGGATGATTCCCGGGGTGGGAAAGGCGATCAAGGATATCGATATCAGCGACGATGCGTTCAAGGGAATTGAGGCGATCATCCAGTCGATGACGCCGTTTGAGCGGAATAACCCCGATGTCATCGATCAGAGCCGCCGCAAGCGCCTGGCGAAGGGTTGTGGGAAGGATATCGCGGATATCAACGCGTTTCTCAAGCAGTTTGAGCAGATGAAGCAGATGATGAAGATGATGAACAAGATGCCCGCGGGGATGGGAAAAATGATGGGCAAGCGATAATCCGTCATTGAGATTGGCGCAAAATTTGCTCGATTAGGCCCGCAAAATGGCTGATTTTGTGTTAACGTTAAAGTTTTTAGCCGTTTGTAAAAAATTCGCCGCAACATTCGCTCTTTAAATCGTTAAGTATTATTTTTGAAATGTGATATCGGATTGTTAGTTTTGCAATCCCAAAAGTTAAAAGGTAACCTTATTTGTTCACGCATTTAAATTTCTATTTAAAATGCCAGTTAAAATCAGACTGCAACGCCATGGGTCTAAGAAGCGGCCATTCTACTTCATCGTAGTCGCCGATGCCCGTGCGCCCCGGGATGGTAAATTCATCCAAAAGATCGGTACGTACAATCCTTTGACAGTTCCTGCTTCGGTTCAACTCGATCGCCAGAAGGCGCTTGATTGGCTGCACAAGGGTGCTCAGCCGACGGATACCGTACGTCGTATTCTCTCTTACAAAGGTGTTCTCTATCTGAAGCACCTCTTGCGTGGTGTCAAATTAGGGTTATTCGATGACGCGGCTGCGATGGAGAAATTCCAGAAGTGGCATGGCGAGCACGAAGCCCAGATGAAGAAGCGCCACGAAGAGAACAGGAAAGCACGCCCCGGCCGCAGAGGTCCCGGTGGTCCTCCCATGAGAAGGGTTGGAATGGACCGGCCCGAGCGGAAGACCGAAGGCGGTGCTGCACCTACAGCATCTGCTGAAGCGTAAGCCTGGCCGACAGACAAAAATTCAAATTCGACAGGAGGCCGTGTGCCTCCTGTTTTTTTTGGCGGACGCCGGGTCCGCGCAGCGGAAACCTTTGCGGACCACGGGTCCGCAGCCCGAAGGGCAATTATTAGACGTTTTGAGCGGTGCGGCTATTTTAGCCAAAAGCCGCACGCGAAAAATTATGGCGGAGAACTACAGAAATATCGGGCGGCTGGTCGCGGTGCATGGACTGCAGGGCGAGTTGGTGCTGTTGCACCGGCTGGGCCGCAAGACCAGTCTGAAAGGACTGAAGACGCTTTTTCTCGAAGAGCGGAAGGATGAGATGTTGCCGTGGTTTATCCAGGGCGTGCGCGTGAAGAGCGACGAAGAACTCTTCGTGAAGCTGGAAGGCCTCGACACGAAAGAGGCTGCGCGGCGGGTAGTGCAGAAAGAGGTCTGGCTGACGGAGCGCGACTTCGAGCACTTCGCGGGCAAGTCAGCGCCGATCTCGATGGTGGGCTTCCGGCTACTGGACTCGGGCCGCGATCTGGGGGAGATTCTCGAGGTGATCGAGCAGCCGCACCAGGTGCTTTGCCGGATCGATCTGGAGGGGAAGGAGGCTTTGATACCCGTTCATGAGCAAACTTTAAGAAAGGTTGATCCCAGGAAGCGCGAGGTGCATGTCGAGCTGCCGGATGGATTGTTGGAGGTGTATCGCTAGTTATTCGTCGCGATCCCGTTTTAGCTCCAATTGGCCGAGGCCGGCGGGAACGCGGCGGCCGCCGAGGCAGGCCATTGCGAATATGCGCTCCGGACGCTATCTTTACCGCCTAAATCCCTTTCATGTCCCCTCGCTACCCTGTTGACACCCGCCGGCAGATGACGGTCCTTTTGGCCTGTTGCCTGCTATTTATTCAACCCCTTCTTGCTCAGCCGGTTATCACCTCCGTCACCCCGACGGTGGGTCCGGGCAAAATGCAGCTGACCATCACCGGGCATAACTTCTCGCCATACGCCGGCCACAACCTCGTCAATTTCGGCGCGACACAGGGCATTGCCTTGCTTAGCGGGACCGACACCCTACGGGTAATGGCCCCCTATAGCACCTCTTACCAACCGATAACCGTATGGTCGGATGGACTCACCGGCATCGCCAGCCAATCCTACGACCAGACCTTCTCCAATGGCGGCGTGCCTTTCTCCGCGGGTTCCTTCGGGGCCCCCGTCAATTATGCGACCGACGGAAATGCATTATCGGTATACGATCTGAACCTGGACGGCAAGCCGGAGATCATCAGTTCGGCAGGGAATAACGCGCCGCAATTTGCGATGCGGAGTTTTTCCGTGATGACCAACACCGGCGGCGGCGGGACGCTTTCCTTCAACACCCAGCATTTTCCCCAGGCAAAATCGCCCTACTATTGCGTGCCGGCCGACCTCGACGGCGACACCTGGGCCGATCTGGTTACCTGGGACTCCGCGGCCGACGGCTCCTGCGAGATCACCGTTTACAAAAATTCCGGGCCGGGCGCAGCCATCGCTTTTGCGCCGGGCGTCTCTTCGCAATACGGCACCCATCCCACCAGCCAGCCGAGGAAACTGCTGCTGCAGGACTTCGACGGCGACGGCCAATTGGATATCCTCACCGACCAGCTCCGGTCGACGGGCGGCCCGCAAGGCCAGTTCTATCTGATCTTCCTGCGAAACGAGGGAGGGCTTCATTTCAAAGACTCGCTCGAATTCGTGCCTACCAGCCCCAGTGGCTCCTTTCCGGGCAGTCTGGGCGACTATAACACCGCGGACCTCGATGGGGACGGCAAGCCGGATCTCGTCGTCAAGACCGGGAGTGTGCTCTATTTTTACCGCAACGTCAGCACGCGCGGAAACATCGCCTTTGCGCCATCGACGGTGATCCTTACTTCGGTCGGCGCGGGCCCCTATTTCAAACTGGCCGATATCGACGGCGATGGAAAGAACGACTTCGTGTCCCTGGATGGGGAGTCGATCACGGTCCAGCTGAATACCGGCACCCCGGGCAATCCCTCCTTCGGCCCGCAGAACATCATTGCCACAGGCAGCATCGGCTCCGAGCTGGCGCTCGGCGACCTCGATGGAGACGGGCGGCCCGATGTCGTCGTCAGCAACCAGGGAGATGACAATATCTCGGTCCTGCGCAACACCGGCAGCCGCGGAACCGTGTCCTTTGACGCGAAGGTCAACTACAGCACGACCGATGCGAATTATACTTTTTCGGCGCCTTTTTATATTCACCTCACCGATCTTGACGGCGACCAGCGGCCGGAGATCATCGTGAGCGACGGCACCGTCAAGCGGGTAACGGTCTTCCAAAACCGAATGGGGCTCTCGCCCGCACCGACCATCAGCGGGATCACGCCGAATGCGGCCACGGCCGGTCAGCCGGTGGGGATCAAGGGTGCCAATTTCACCGGCGCGTTATACGTGAGCTTTGGCGGAGTCCCCGCGAGTTCGTTTGCCGTCGTGGGGGCGGACTCGATCATAGCGATCCCGGCAGGCGGCGCGACAGGGAAGGTAGCGGTGACAACGCGCGGCGGGTCCGATACCCTCGCGGGCTTTACCTATCTCCCGGCGTCGAAACCCACGATCACCGCGTTTAGTCCGGCCAGCGCAAAGTTTGGCGATACGGTCCGGGTCATGGGAACACATTTCATCACCGCACAGTCGCTGACGTTTGGCGGCGTACCCGCAACTTATTTCAACGTGGCTAATGACAGCCTGTTGCTGGCGGTGGTCGGCATGGGGCAGAGCGGTAGTGTAGCAGTGAGGACAACGGGCGGAGTCGACTCGCTCAGCGGGTTCGTCTATACGACGATCCAACCCGTGATCAGTAGCTTTATCCCAACGAGCGGCAAACCCCTGGACACGGTGCTCGTATGGGGAGCCCATTTTGCCAGTCCCGCTGTGACGGGCGTCAGCTTTGGCGGCGTGGCCTCGCCGTATTTCCATGTGTTGAATGATTCTGTTCTCTATGCTCTCGTCAGCCCCGATGGCGCGAGTGGTGCCGTGGCGGTGAGCAATGGTTTGGTCAGCGGTTCGCTAGCCGGGTTTACCTTTATCCGGCCGGCGCCGGTCGTTCGGACCTTCTATCCGAACCGTGCGCATAGCGGCGACACCGTCGTCATCAGGGGCTCGAATCTAACCGGTGCTACGATCGTCCAGTTTGGCGGCACGAACGCGGCGCGTTTTGTCGTGGAAGCAGATTCCGTCGTCATGGCTACTGTCGGCAATGGCGCGACGGGGGAGGTGGCGGTGTTTACGTCGAAGGGTAGTGACTCGATCGGTACGTTTACGTATCTGGGCGCTGCCGATACAACAAAGCCCGCACCACCGGATACGACGAACCCTGCACCGCCGGACACGACGAAGCCCGCACCACCCGACACGACAAGACCCGCGGCCCCGGCCGCATTCAAGCTCGTCTCCTATGGCGGCGCGCTGGTGAACGGCCAGGCCGTGCTAGTTTGGGTCGCGCAGCACGACAGCAGTATTCTCTCCTACACGATACAGGAAGGCAGCGATTCGACGGCGCTGGTGGATGTTGCCGCCGTGGCATCGAAACGTTTAGCCGTGGCGGGTTATGCCTATACCGATCCCGAGGTGCGCAGCGGCAAGACCTGGTACCGCCTGATCATGGTGGATACTGCCTCGCGACGCATCGATGGGCCGTTTCTGCCGGTGACCTTTGTCGCAACCCAGGCCACAGGCATCTTCCCCAACCCTGCGGTCGGGGTGATGACGGCGCTGATCCCGAATCCGGCGGTCGCCTCGCAGTTCGAGCTGGCCGATGCCAACGGGCGGGTACTGATGGTGATCCCGGTGGCCCCGGGGAACACGAGCATGCAGGTCAACCTGAGCGGATTGAATCCGGGAACCTACCGCCTCACCTGGTCGGATGGTCATCGTCGAACGACCAAAACAGTCCTGATCCTGAAATAACTCAACAGCACACAAACAAATTCCCGGGATCGACGTCCTTGAAATTGCCGGCCTTGTCATCCGGCATGGCCGGACCAAGCGGCCCTTCGAGGCGGAAGACCTCCTTGCTGACGAGGCGCTTCAGGCGGATATCGACGAGGATGGTGCTGTTGGGTTTGACCATCTTGTCGAAGAATTCGGGTTGGGCGACGATCTCCAGCGGGCGGTAGTGGACGAAGCCCGAGTCGGGGCGGGGTTTCACCTGCAGCCCGAGTTTAGTGATCCCGGGTGCGGCCTCCCGCACCGTTTTTGCGCCATCAGTTACTGCCGGGGCGCCTTTCAAAATATCATAGTTCACGAAATAGGTAATGGTCTCCGGATGGTGGCTGTTTTGCTGGCGATCTGCGAAAAAACCTTCGGGGAGATGGTTGGGGCTGTTGTCACCGGCGGTGAAGAGGAGATCGAAGTCTTTTAAGGCGTTGCCCTCCGTGTCCAGGAGGCGGAAGATGACCATGCAGAAGCGGTCATGGATAAAATAGCGTTTGGTGAGGGTAATGAGGCGGTCGCTGACGGACTCGAGGCGTTGGATCTGCTGATTAGCCGCGGTCTGTGCGGCGAAGCTGTTTATGGCGTTAGCATAGTCGGCTTCGTTAGCCACGCGGATCGCCGTGAGGATGGCGTTGACCGTCTCCTGGCTGGGAGCGTCGGTGGTCTCGGCTTTTATACTCGTCATGATGCCCATCGTGTCGCCGGAATGCGACTTGCCCTTGACGATAAGAAAAGGCGTCGCCGGGGCGGTGTGGTATTCGAGGGCGGGATCGCCGTCCTGCAGGGAGCCGTCGGCGGCGGTGCTGAGGTTTTGTTTGATGATGACCATGTCGGCGTTGAGATTGGCCCCGGCCGAGCGGACACAGCCGTCGGAGCCGATTTCCCCGGTGTAACTGTTGAGATTGTCATACAGCTGTCTATCGATGGACTGCCCGACGATGACAAAGGGATAGAACCCGTTGGCGCCGGCGGGCGATTGGGCGGTCGTGATCCAGTCGGTGTTGAGGGCCCAGGCGGGCGCACTGCCGAGTTCGAGCCAGTCCAATACTCCCTGGCCCGGTTGCACGCCCTGGGTCCAGGACCGCAGACGGCCGAGGGTGCCCTTGCCCAGCTGGGCCAGCGCCGACCCGAAATTGGCGGGGGCCAGCATGATCAAATGGCTCATCGGGCCGGGTTTTGCGCTGCTCTTCCAATAGCGGGCCCACCAGTCGCGCAGCACGGGACCGCCTGTGGAGTGGGTGATGACGATAAAGCGCTCACCCGCCGCTACGATTCCTGCCAGTTGTTCGTCGATCGCCGCCTGGAAGGCGCGGGAGATATCGGCCAGCTGTACTTCATCGTGAAAACTGATGTATCGCGCGAGCCAGATCTCGTGGATCGCGGCGGTCTCGCCATGGGCCGCAAATTCGGCGCGCAGCCGCAGCGGCAGCTGGCCATAAGTGTTGAGATTGGTCACGCTCCACCCGTGGACGAAGACGAGGTTAATGGGCATAGTTAGGGTTGTTTGTGCCTATTAAAGGTAGCGGTCTGCCGTGAGAACGGACCCGTGGTATTCCCTGAAATTGGTAAAAATTGGCTACAAAAAATAAAATACCCTTCCTATATTCGGGGTCAAACCTAAATTAGCCGCATGAACAAGTTCGTCTCTGGCCTGCTTTTTTGCACTCTGCAAACCGCCGCTATCCTTATCCTTCCGGCATCGACCATGGCCCAGCCCCGGTCAAACCCGCCCGCGACCCCGGCCCCGGCCCCGGCGCCGGCCACAGCCGAAAAGCCGGTGGCACACAGCCGTATCCTCAATATCGACTCCTCCGTCACCACCCACGCCGAGGTAACCATCAAAGGCCAGAGAGTACCCTACGACGCAACGGCCGGCACCATCCCCGTCTGGGATGAAGAAGGGAAACCCATCGCCGGCGTCTTCTATACCTATTACGAACGCTCAGACATAAAAGATCGCGACAGTCGTCCCCTCGTCATCTCCTTCAACGGCGGCCCTGGAACCCCTTCCGTATGGATGGAGATCGGCTATACCGGCCCCCGGCGTTTAAAGATCGACGACGAAGGCTATCCGGTTCAACCCTATGGCGTCCAGGAAAATCCCAACTCCATACTCGATGTCGCCGACATCGTTTATGTAGACCCGGTGAACACCGGCTTCTCCCGCGCCGTCAGCAAAGACATCCCCACCAGCAAATTCTTCGGGGTGAACGAAGACATAAAATATCTCGCGGAATGGGTGGCCACCTTCGTATCCCGCAAGAACCGCTGGGCCTCCCCCAAATTCCTCATCGGCGAGAGCTATGGCACCACCCGCGTATCCGGCCTCGCCCTTGAACTCCAGAATGCGCAATGGATGTACCTCAACGGCGTCGTCCTCGTGTCGCCAACCGAGATCGGTATCGACCGCGCCGATTATGTAAAGACCTCCCTCCTCGTCCCCTACTACGCCGCCACCGCCTGGTACCACAAAGTGCTTGCCCCCGATCTCCAAAGCAAAAAACTCACCGACTACCTCCCGGAAGTCGAGGACTTCACCATCAACGAATTGATGCCGGCGCTGGCAAAAGGCGGCTTCCTCGACAGCGCCAAACGGCAATCCCTGGCCGCTAAGCTGGCGCACTACACCGGCCTCTCGGAAAAAGCCGTTCTCGAAACCAACCTCGAGATCCCCACCAATTTTTTCTGGAAAGAACTCCTCCGCGATAAGGGCTTCACCGTGGGCCGCCTGGACTCCCGCTACAAAGGCATCGATCGTCAGGATGCCGGCGCTTCCCCCGACTACAACGCCGAACTCACCTCCTGGGAACATTCCTTCACGCCGGCGATCAATATCTATCTCCGGGAAGACCTTCACTACAAGACCGACCTGAAATATTATATGTTCGGCCCCGTCCGTCCCTGGAACAACGAGAACAATCGCGTCGGCGAGAACCTCCGCCAGGCCATCGCACAAAACCCCTACCTGCATCTGCTGATCCAGTCGGGCTATTTTGACGGAGCCTGCGACTATTTCAACGCCAAGTACAGCCTCTGGCAACTCGACCCCAGCGGGAAACTGAAGAACCGGCTCCACTGGGAAGGGTACCCCAGCGGCCACATGCTCTACCTGCGGAAACCCGACCTTGAAGCAGCCACCGAAAGCCTGCGCCGCTTTATCCGCGAAGCCACGCCGAAACCCGGCGAGCCCGCGAAATACTAAGACGAGCCAGCGAAATACTGAGGAACTGCCCGGATTCGACACGGATTCAGCCGAAATCGGCACGCTTATATATTTGTAAGCGCACTCTGGCGACCATCGATTAGTTTTATTGGTAATTGCTAAACCGTAAAAATTTGCCATGAAAAAGACCCTGCTCCTGGTCGCCGTATCCTTCGGCGTCCTGGTATCCTGTAAAAAGAATTCTGGTTCTTCCAGTTCCTACCATGTTACTGCCACCATCGACGGGAAAGCCCAAACTTTCAACGTAAGTCCCCTGGCCACCCGCCTCTCGGCCTTTGGGATCACCGAGATCGCGATCGAAGGATTCAACGGAACCGGCACCAGCAACACCCAGGCTCTGAGCATCGGCTGGACTGCCGAACCTCCCAGCACCGCCAAATTCGGCCCGGGTACCTGGTCCGACACCTCCCAAAGCTATGGGACCATCGGAGCCTATGTCGTTTCAACAAACGAGCAGTATGTCACCGGCAGCGGGGTCACCGGAGTCGCTACCACTTCCGGAACAAAAGGCCTCAATGATCTGAAGATCACCATATACGTCCCTCGACTCCACCGCCGTCAAAGGGACGTTCAGCGGCGACTTCTATTTTATGGGGGACATCACCGGCACAAAAAAGACGATAACGAACGGGGATTTCTATGTGGCCTGGAAGAAATAAGACAAGGCCAGCATCATAGCGCTTTTGCCATCGTGATCGCCGGATTGACCATCGGGATCTTTAACGTATAAATAGGTTTTGCAGCTGCCAATATGCCGATTAAGTTGGTATGTTTGCGGTGTGGGCAGTAACTTAAACTATATCGACTCTTTCACCGAATTTTTCCCCTTCTGCCGGGAACTATACTCCTTTTCTACTTTCAAGGACTTCTCCCTGTCCGTTGCTGCATAAGCATTTTACAGTTATATAGTAATTCCAGTCAACCGGCTTGACTGATCATCCATTGTGTGTAAATCAATACATCATGTCACACGTGATCATCGCTTGTATTATCGTTCTCTCCATTTTTATCATCATTTTATTCCTCATCACCATGCATAATAATCGGCTCAAGGCACGAACGAACAGCATCCTGTCCTGCTTCAACCAGGCAGGCATTGTTCACAACCTTTCTATTACCGGCCAGGAAATATTACCGGACAAAGTCCTGGGTCTGGACGGCCCCAAAGGGAAACTGCTGCTCACCGAAGAAAAGGATGGAGAATATAGCACCCGGGTTGTCGACCTCAGGGAGATTGCCGCCTGTACGGTGAAAAAGGTATACGCCGCCATCAAGAGTCATGAGTACCGGAAAAACAGACCGGAAGACCATCTGATGTCCATCGCGTTGGAATTGGAGTTCATCGCCGGCAACGCGCCGATGACCGTGCTTTTTTACAAAAATACGGTCAATAGCATCTATGAACTGCCGCAACTGGAGACCAGGGCAAAGAATTGGGCAACCCTATTATCAACGCTTAAAGTTTCCTCATGAATACAAACCAGGAAGGTCCTTCGATAAACGGTATCATCGGGGTACTGGTCACATTCATCAATGTCATCATTCTTGAAAGAGGGTTCACCATGGACGAAAGATGGTACTTATTGCTGGCGATAACCTTGCCGCTGTTTGTCGTGACGGCCATCGACATGAGACGTAATACCCCGCCGGATCAGCGCTGACGGCTATGGGCCCCTTGCCGGCGGGCCTTCGGGCCGCTATTCCGCTCTAAGCGACTTCACCGGATCGGCGAGCGCCGCCTTCAGCGACTGGAAGCTCACCGTCACCAGCGCGATCAAAAACGTGGCGATCCCGGCGACGGCAAAGATCCACCAGGCCAGATCGGTCCGGAAGGCGAAGTCCTGCAGCCAGCGGTGCATGGCCCACCACGAGAGCGGCGCGGCGATCAGGAAACTGATGGCCACCAGCCGGGTGAACTCGCCGGAGAGCAGGCCGAGGATGCCGCGGGTGGAAGCGCCGAGGACCTTGCGGATGCCGATCTCTTTTGTGCGGCGTTCGGCGATGAACGCGGCAAGCCCGAAGATCCCCATGCAGCCGATCACCAGCGCAAGACCGGCAAACACCAGGGCTATCTTCCCCACTTGTTCGTCTGCCTTGTACATGTCGTTAAACGCCTGGTCCATGAACCGGTAGTTAAACGGCGTACCCACATTCATCGTCTTCCAGACGTCCCGGATATGGGTGAGTGTCTCGCCGAGATGGGTCGTGCTCACGCGGAAAGAGACCGAGCCGTTGCTGGGCCAGAGCATGTGCATGATCAGCGGGCCGACGGCCTGATGCATCGATTCGAAGTTGAAGTTCTTTACCACGCCGATGATGCGATGGGCGACCAGCGAATCGGAACGGTCGCCGCGGTAGATGTATTTGCCGACGGGATCGCCGGGCCCGAGCAGTCTTGCCGTCGTCTCGTTGATGATCAGCGCCGAGGAGTCACGGGGATACGCGGGCGAGAAATTGCGGCCGCTGATCAGGGACATCCCCATGGTGGCCAGATAGTCCTTGTCGACACACCAGAACTGGGTGTTGAACGCGTTTTCGGTGTTTTGGACGGGCCCTTTGAAGACATTGTTCGTGTTGCGATCGGCCTGGCCTATCGGCAAATAGGAGGTGACGGTGCCGCTTCTTACTTCAGGCAGGCGGAGGATCTCCCGTTTAAAGCCCTGGACAGAGGAGCCCAGCGCGTCGGTCCCGTCCACGATCAACACCTCTTGTTTGTTGAAGCCAAGATCGCGGTTGCGCATAAAGTTCAGCTGACGGTAGACGACGAGGGTGCCGACCATCAGCACGATGCTCGTGGTAAACTGAAAGACGACGAGAACGCTTCGTAGTCTTTCACCGCCGCTACCAGTCTTAAGTTTTCCTTTCAACACTTCGATCGGCCGGAACCCGGAGAGGAAGAAGGCCGGGTAACTGCCCGCGAAGAGTCCCACCACCAACGGAAGAGCAGCCATGAGGATAAGGAGGGAAGGCGAGAACAGGCGGCCCAACGTGATCTGTTTGCCGGCAAGGCTATTAAACAGCGGGAGGCCGAGCGCAGCGAGGCCGATGGCGAAGAACAGACTGATCGTCACCAGCACGATGGACTCGACCAGAAACTGCCGCATCAGTTGTTGCCGCGACGTGCCGAGCACCTTGCGGATGCCCACCTCCCGGGCGCGACCCGCGGAGCGCGCCGTGGTCAGATTCATAAAATTCACACAGGCGATCAGCAGGATAAAAACGGCCACGATACTGAAGATATAGACATATTGCAGACTGCCGGGAGGATTCAGTTCCTCGAGCTGATGGCTGCGGAGATGGATATCGGTCAACGGCACAAGGGTGTAATCCATTTTGTTGCCGGACTTATAGAATTGATCCATGGTCGTGATCTGGAAGGTTTTCAGTTCGGGCAGAAGGTATTTGACCAGATACTGCCGGAAGTTGCTTTCGACATTCTTCGGGTCGGCTCCTTTTTTCAGTAACAGATAGGTATAGAAGTTATGATTCCCGGGTTGGTTCCAGGGGTAGTCCAGACCCTTCATGGCGAGCAGAAAATCGTAGTGGAAATGCGCGTTGGCGGGGATATCCCGGATGACGGCGCCTACCTTGTAGAGCACAACCCGGCCGTTTTCGCGCATTTCGAGCGTGCGCCCGGCGGCTTGCGGTGTAGAGAAATATTTTGTGGCGAAGGAAGCGGTCAGGACGATAGACCTGGGCTCCGTGAGGGCTTTATGCGGATCGCCATCGACTGCTGGAAGGGTGAATACGTCGAAGAAGCTGGAGTCGACATAGGCGCCATTGGTCTCGGGGATATATTGATTCCCCTTGCGGAGGAAGCGCGTTCCTACTTCTTTATAGATGCGTGTCTGTTCCTCGACCCCGGGAAATTCCTTTTTCATCACCGGACCCATGATATCCGGCGTCTGCGCCATATGAAGGTCGGCGCCGCCCCAGTGTGCGTCAGCCGCCACCCGGTAGATGCGATTGGCGTTGGTGTTGAAGCGATCGTAACTCAGTTCGTCGAGGACGTAGAGCGCGATGAGCAGGAAGCAGCCGAGGCCGATGGCCAGGCCAAAGAGGTTGATGCCCGCGAAGAGTTTGTTCTTCGCGAGGTTGCGCCAGGTGGTGACGAGATAGTTCTTTAGCATGGAGGTGTTTTTATGGTTGCAACGGCCTGACCCCGGCGGCGGCCGGGGTTTTGTGGTGTGACGAGGGTGTCGGAGGAAATGTTACAGGATGTCCGGGAAACTAAACTTTTTAGTATATTTGTATGTGGCCGCGCAGCGCTATATCGCCCATTTCGACCTCGACGCCTTCTTTGTCAGCGTCGAGTGCATCAACGATCCCTCGTTGAAGGGCCTTCCCCTGCTGGTCGGCGGCCATAGCGACCGCGGGGTCGTGGCGGCCTGCAGCTATGAGGCGCGGAAATTTGGGATCCATAGCGCCATGCCGATGAAAACAGCGTTGCGGCTTTGTCCGCATGCGACGGTGGTGGGCAATGCCCGTGGGGAGTACAGCAAATATTCGCGGTGGGTGACGGAGATCATCGCGGCAAAGGCGCCGCTTTTCGAGAAGGCATCGATCGATGAGTTCTATCTCGACCTGACAGGGATGGATCGGTTTTTCGATACTTATCAATGGACGATCGCCCTTCGGGAGGAGATTATCGCCGCGACGACGCTGCCCATCTCTTTTGCGCTGGCGTCGAATAAGATGATCTCGAAGATCGCTACCCAGGAGGCCAAGCCCAATGGCTATATCCAGGTGCCTGCCGGCATGGAGCGGGAGTTTCTCGCCCCGCTGAAGGTGGGCAAGATCCCCGGTGTCGGCGAGCAAACCGAGCAGACCTTAAAGGAGATGGGTATCGAGACCATCCGCGATCTGAGTGAACAACCTATCCACCTGCTGGAAAAGCGATTGGGAAAATATGTGGTCGATCTCTGGTCTAAATCGCGGGGTATCCATGAGGGCGAGGTCATACCGTACCACGAGGCGAAGTCGATCTCCACCGAGAATACCTTTGAAGCGGACAAGACCGATCTGGATTTCCTGATGGCCGAGCTGGTGAGGATGACCGAACGTGTGGGGTATGAGCTGCGGCAGGACAACAAAACCGCGGGTTGCGTGGCCGTGAAGATCCGCTATCCCGATTTCGAGACGACATCCCGGCAGGTGACCATCCCCTATACCTTCTATGACGACGAGCTGATCGCCAAGGTGAAAGAACTGTTTCATAAGCTTTGGCGCAAAGGCCAGCCGATCCGGTTGCTCGGGGTTCGGCTGAGTGAACTGACCGGAGAGGCTATCCAGACCAATCTCTTCGAGGATACCCGGAAGAAAACGGAGTTGTACAAGGCCATCGACGAGGTGAAGAACAAATGGGGGAAGGGCGCCGTCGTAAAGGCGGGTGGCCAGGGGAAGGCCGAAAAGGAAGAAGCGAAGGCCGTGTCGCGGTTTTTGCGCAAATCGGGAAACGAGGACGAGCGACCATGAAGATCACAGCAGCATACACCAGAGACCAATTCGAGACGATGGAGGCGCTGGGGCGGCGCATCGTGCCGGATTTTTACGCCCAGTACCTGCCGCCTGAGTGCGCGGACTACCTGGTGCGGTTGTCCCATACCGTCGAGGCCTTCGAGTCGCAGGTGGCCGAGGGATACCGGCATTATATGGTCGAGATCGGCGAGGAGCCCGTCGGCTACTTCGGGCTTCACGAAGAGGATCATACGATGGTGCTGACGCAGTTCTATTTATTGCAGGAATGGCGCGGTAAGGGGATCGGGCAGCGGGTGATGGATTTTATCCACCGCGAGGCCGACGATCTTCGGGTGAAGCGGATCGAATTGCTGGTCCTGCGCAAGAATACCGTCGCGCTGGCGCTGTACCGGAAGAATGGGTACTCCGTGGCGGCCGAGGTGCTGACCCCCGTGGACACCGGACATACCCTGGAGGACTATGTGATGCAAAAAAGTTTTGATAGACAGTGAGTTGTGCATGGAGTTGCAGATTTGATGCGGGGAACAGCGGGTTTGTGAACAGCGTTGTTAAATTTTTTTATTTAAGTCTACTACTTTGATAGGGAATTAATATCTTTACTGCCCGTTTGGGTGCCGGTGTCATCCGGTGTCGACGGAATTTTTCACTTTCAAACAAACAGTATATGAGTTTACGTCTCGGCGACAAAGCGCCAAATTTCCAGGCCAAGACATCGATTGGCGACCTCGACTTCTACAATTTTCTGGGTGATTCCTGGGGTATTCTCTTTTCTCACCCTGCCGACTATACGCCCGTGTGTACGACCGAGCTGGGGCGGACGGCCGCGCTGAAGGACGAGTTTGCCAAGAGAGGTGTGAAGGTGCTGGCATTGAGCGTGGACCCCGTGGATAAGCATCTGGGTTGGATCAAAGATATCAATGAGACGCAGAACACGACGGTCGACTTCCCGATCATCGCCGATGAGGATCGCAAGGTGAGCACATTGTATGAGTTCATCCATCCGAATGCGTCGGCGACGGCAACGGTTCGTTCGCTGGTGATCATCGGGCCCGATAAGCTGGTGAAGCTGATCATTACCTATCCCGCATCCACCGGCCGCAACTTCAACGAGGTGCTCCGCGTTGTCGATTCGCTGCAGCTGACGGTTAATCATAGCGTCGCTACGGGTGCCGACTGGAAAGAGGGCGAGGATGTGATCATCGTTCCGTCGATCAGCACCGAAGATGCGAAGAAGAAGTTCCCCAAGGGGGTTCGCGAAATAAAGCCTTATCTGCGGTATACGCCTCAGCCGAACAAGTGATTGGCACTACCGCAGCTGAATAAGTAGTTAATTGGAACGGGTTTCTATATTCGCCGGCCGGGTTTTTCCCGGCCGGCTTTTTTTATTGGCCGCGCGGTGGCCCGCCCCAGCGGCCTCGCGGCTACAGCGGCGGCCGCGCAAAAAAATCAAGCACCGTTTTATTAAACCGCACCGGATCCTCCTGCGGTTCATAATGCGTTCCTTTTTTGAAGATGACAAGCGTCGACCCGGGGATACGCTTGGCGATCTCGCGTGTATGGGGTTCGCGGATGACATCGTGTTGCCCGGCCATGATCAGCACGGGGCAACGGATGGCGGCAAGCTCATCGAAGGTATGGCGCGGTTCGGTAAGCAGAAGGGTGATCAGCCGGCTGCGGTTGACGGACTCGTGGGCCCGTGCAGGAGCAATATAGCAATTTTTGGAGGCGTTGTCGTATATTGGACCTTATGAAAAAACTACTGCTTATCCCCCTCCTTCTCTGGGTGGGCCTCGCCTATTGCCAAAAAACCATTATTTATTGCGGCAAGCTGATCGACCCGGCGGCCGGCCAGGTGCTGACGGAAATGTCGGTGATCGTCACCGGCGGGACTGTGACTGCCGTTCAGAAAGGGTATGCGGCCGCGGCGGCAGGGGATAAGACGATCGATCTGAAGAACCGCACCGTGATGCCCGGGCTGATCGATTCCCATGTTCATCTGGAGCAGGAGACGAGCCCGAATGCGCAGCTGCGGGAGTTTACCGAGAATACGGCGGATATCGCTTTCGAGTCGACGGGCTATGCGCGGACGACCCTGATGGCGGGGTTTACGACAGTGCGGGATGTCGGCGGGTCGGGTGTTAACATCGCGCTTAGAAATGCGATCCGCAAGGGTCTGGTGGTAGGTCCGCACGTGTTCACCGCCGGCAAGATCATTTCTTCGACGGGCGGTCATGCGGATCCCACCCATGGCTACCGGGATGGCCTGTACGCCGAACCCAGCTTTACCGAGACCGTCGCCGATGGCAAAGATGCTTGTATCAAGGCCGTCAGACAGATGTATAAAGAAGGCGCCGATCTGATCAAGATCACCGCCTCGGGCGGAGTCCTCAGCCTCGAAAAGGATGGCAGCGGGGCGCAGTTCTCCGATGAGGAACTAAAGGCCATTGTCTCGACGGCCAAAGATTATGGGATGCCGGTGGCGGCGCATGCACATGGCGCCGAGGCGATGAAGCGGGCCATCCGTGCGGGCGTTACCTCTATCGAACACGGCACTTATATGGATGATGAAGCCATCGCGCTCTTCAAACAATATGGCGTCTGGTATGTGCCGACGATTATCGCGGGTAAATCGGTGGCCGACTCGGCGAAGAAACCCGGCTATTATCCGCCGGTGATCGCGGGGAAGGCCATGGCCATCGGGCCGGTGATCCAGGGAACTTTTGCCAGGGCTTATAAGGCGGGCGTGAAGATCGCCTTCGGCACCGATGCCGGGGTCTATAAACACGGGAAAAACTGGATGGAGTTTATCTATATGACCGAGGCCGGGATGCCTGCCCTGGAGGCGATCAAATGCGCGACCGTGAATGCGGCGGCGCTGGTCGGCGTCAGCGATAAGGCGGGGACGCTCGAGCCGGGGAAATGGGCGGATATCATTGCCGTTGAGGGCGATCCGACAAAGGATATCCACGCCATGGGGCAGGTGCGGTTTGTGATGAAAGAGGGGGTGGTGTATAAGAGTGAATAGTTGCTCTGAGGCGGTTGATGCCTGCTTTAAATTCACCTTGAGGGTGAATTTTTTGCTTTAATGGGTAAAATTTTCACTTTTATTTTGGATTGCTAAAAAATTTCGTATTTTTGGGTATGAAATGTTTTTTATGGCGACAAGAGAGGAAGTGCAGTCATTCCTTTCGGACTTTTTTCAAAAGATGAAAATATGGGAAATAAGGGTCCGGGATGACAGAGGAAAAAATAAGCAGGCCCTGTATAGATTGGAAATAAGTCCGGTACAGCGACTGAAAGTTATAGAGAGTCTTGCAGTAGCAGAATATTCTGAAGGGCCTGGAGAGGATATACTTAATGGAGGCGCTCCGCAATGGGTATTTGGTAAAGTGGTGAAAGGCCAAATGATCTACATCAAAATATCAGTCGGTCTTCCGGCTCGTCCGGTGATATGTATTTCGTTTCATGAAGCGGAATATGAAATGCATCTACCTTTTAAAGGAGAACAATTATGAATTATTTACAACCAGAAGGTAATATCAGTCTGAGAAGGCGGCCTGCGACATTTGAGTTCAGGAAGGAGCCATTCAATATTATTGACCACACCTGGATTGACAACGAAAGTGGTGAAGAGTTTACTACCCTCGTGCTCGATGAGCTTAACCAGGCGCAGATACATAACCAGTATCGAAGCAAGTATGGAATACCGTTCATCGATGAAATTAAGATGATCAGGGAGCAATATGGATTGAGTGCCGCTAAAATGAGCGATATATTGGGACTCGGGCCGAATGTTTATCGGAATTATGAAAATGGGGAGATGCCAAGTATAACGACGGGGCGGCTGATCCAACTGGTCAAAGACCCGGTGGAGTTCAGGAAACTCATTGAATTGAGCAGCAATGAATTGGAGGCGCATGACCTGGAACGGGTCATGAAGAAGATCAATACCAGGTTAGCCGGGTGGGATCGGCTGGAGAATAGCTTTGAAGAAAGGATCTTTGGCACAAGGACCCCAAGTAATTTTAATGGTTATCGGGTTCCTGTTTTGGAAAAGATCGGGATGATGACCAAATATTTCGCGAGTCAGCTGGAACCTTTCAAAACCAAGATGAACAAACTCCTGTTTTATGCCGATTTTTTTCACTACAGCAAAACGGGGTTCAGTATTACCGGCTTGACCTATGTGGCCATCCAGCATGGTCCGGTGCCTAAGAATTACGGAAGCATTTATGACCGGCTTTGGGAGTCCGGATATGTGGAAATGAAGGAGGAGGAGTTCGAGGGGTTCGGCGGCGAGCGGCTCCTTTGTCAAAATGGTGATCCGGATCTGGAGTTGTTTTCTTCCAGCGAACGGTTTGCCATTGAGACGATTGCCAAAAGGCTTGGGCATTTAAAGACTGCCGATATTGTAAATGTAAGCCATGACGAACTTGCGTGGAAGCAAAATATCGATGGCAATGGGCGGATCAGGTATGATTATAGTTTTAGTCTGCAGCATATCGAGTAAATTAGGGCATGATTTTTCCAAAAGTTTGCATAGCCGCCTGCATTTGTATCGGGGGGCTGTCGGGTAAGGCACAGGTAAAGGCGGATGTCGTCACCCGGCCCGCCACGAAGACGGATAATAGTTTCTACGTGAGCAACCGTCACCCGCTAAAGCCGTTGGAGCTGATCCCTTTGCCGGTGGGCAGCGTGGAGCCGCGGGGTTGGGTGTTGCGATATCTGGAGTTGCAGCGGGATGGCCTGACCGGCAAGCTGGGAACGCTTAGCGCCTGGCTGGACAAGAAAGGCAACGCCTGGTACAGCGGCAACGGCAAGGGAGATCATGGCTGGGAGGAAGTGCCATACTGGCTGAAGGGCTATGGCGATCTCGGATATCTT